>NZ_MOWQ01000005.1:0-77130 GCF_002095565.1 Leuconostoc sp. BM2
TCCAAGCTACAACTGATACTACTCAATATCAGTGGCCAGCATAATCGATACAGCATGTGGTTGGCGATTGCAGTGATTGTCAGGGCGGCAGTCTTTTAAAGTAGTTAAACTACAGGGGGATCAAACCTATACCAGTTGACCAAAGCCAATGACAATTAGAGACTATCATACGGTGTTCAATTAGTGAAGAGAAAACAGTCATAAAAATAAAAAATAATGTAAGTCTTTAAACTTACTATACGAGGCGGGTATAATATGAGATATGACAACGAGAGAACTAGAACTATATCATGATTATTTACAAGCGGAGCGCCAATACTCACCGCAAACCTTAAAAGCGTATCTCACTGATATCACCGAATTTGAAACATATTTATCTGAAAATGGCGGATTTACGCAATTTAAAGACGTTCAGGGACTAGATGTTCGCGTGTTTTTGAATGATCTTTACGAACATAATTTAGCACGAACAACCATTTCGCGTAAAATTAGTAGCCTTCGTATGTTTTATCAATTTTTGATTGCGAATAAATTTGCTTTGGATAATCCATTTGATAACGTGGCATTAAGAAAACATCAAAATCATCTACCTGAGTTTTTTTATGAAAATGAAATGCAGGAGTTATTTGATGTGGCCTATGATCATTCAGATAAACTTTGGCAGCGAAATGCTGCTTTACTGGAGTTTTTATATGCAACTGGCGCCCGTGTGGCGGAGATTGCTAGTTTGCAACTTGAGCAAGTCGATTTTTCGCAACGCTTAGTTTTAATTCATGGGAAAGGTAATAAAGACAGGTATGTACCTTTTGGTCATTTTGCATCAATAGCGCTGTCAACTTATATTGATGGATTACGATCAGATTTGACAGCAGGTATGGATCATCGTGTGGTCTTTGTTAATCATCGTGGGCAACCTATCACAACTGCAGGGATTACTTATATTCTTGATCAGCTCATGAAACAATCATCATTAACTGGCAAAATTCATCCCCACATGTTGCGACACACTTTTGCGACACATTTGTTAAATCACGGTGCTGACATGCGTACGGTGCAAGAATTATTAGGCCATGTCAATCTTTCTACGACGCAAATGTATACACACGTTACGCGAGAAAGCTTGCAAAAAAATTATCAAAATTTTTTTCCACGCGCAAAAAAGTAAACGCTTCACAAATGACAAAAAACAAGGTAGAATTATAGTTATGATAACTCTTGAAAATAAAAACCTAATTGTAAAAATCAATGAAGAAGGTGCTGAACTGACAAGCGTTTGGCATAAAGATGCTGAGTTGGAATACATTTGGATTGCTGATCCCAAATACTGGGGCCGTCACGCTTCTAATCTATTTCCAATTGTTGGTCGCTTACGTGGCGATCAATTTAAAGTGGCTGGGGAAACTTACTACATGAACCAACACGGTTTTGCCCCCAACATGGTCTTTGATGTTGTTGAGCAGAGTGAGAATAAAGTTGTTTTTCGTATTGTTGACACGGAAACAACACATCGTGTTTTTCCTTTTAAATTTCAGCTAGATATTAGTTATGAGTTAGGGGACGATGATACACTACATGTGGCCTATATTGTCCACAATCCGGACACTGAAGAATCATTGTTCTTCAGTGTTGGTGGGCACCCAGCATTCAATTTGCCGCTTGATGGCGGTAAATTCTCCGACTATTATTTGTCAATTGAACCAGAAGTCACGTATGATCGTGTTCGCCTCGTGGGACCATATTCAAATCCTAATAACCCAACGCCGTTTAATGCAAGTATTCCGCTTCGTTTACGACAAGAGGATTATCATGATGACGCGATTATTTTGAAGCTAGATCGTCAGAAAACATCATTTTTGTTAGCGCGATTGGCTAATCAGCACGGTTTACGCATGGTTTTGGATAATGCACAGTATATTGGTGTGTGGACACCAGCCGGCAAACAAGCACCGTTTATTGCACTTGAACCATGGTGGGGTATTGCTGATACAGTTGACGCTAGTGGTAACTTCAAGGAAAAGTTTGGTGTCAATGTTTTGGCAGCAGGTGACACGTTTGAAGGCACTTATAGTCTACAATTCTTTTAAAAAATCAAGACGTTTTAGCAGGTAGAGTTAATTTATTTTTTTATGAGAATTTAATTAGTTGTTGACAACTTTATTAAATTCCGTTATGATAAATAACATCAAATATTAAAGGTTAGGAAAAAATGAACAAAACAATCTTAAACAACAATAGTTATTTTTACTTCTGGTTTATGTAAACCCGTCGCACGCTGCGTGTGTCGGGAACGACGCACTTGGCGACCAGAAGTTTTTAAAGGTTGGGTCACTAGGTTGTAATGAACACTTAGTGACGTTCTATTTTTTCAGATAATGAATTTTCTGTTAAACCGAACTAAGTGTTATGCACTTAGTTCGGTTTTTTATATTACGGAGAATGATATGACAACAAATATTAGTATTGAAACGCAGACAATTAATACGTTGCGATTACTTTCGAATCAAATGATTACCAAGGCTGGCTCAGGGCATCCTGGTATAGCGTTGGGAGCGGCTCCTATTCTGTATGAATTGTATGCTAATCAACTTAAAATTAATCCAGAGAATCCGAAAATGATTAATCGAGATCGTTTTGTCCTCTCTGCTGGACATGGCGCTGCCTTATTATATGCAACTTTGCATCTGGCTGGTTTTAATATTTCTAGTGATGATCTGCAAGCTTTTAGGCAACCTTATTCGATAACTCCGGGCCATCCAGAAGTTGGCGTGACACCTGGTGTTGAAGCAACAACTGGTCCCTTGGGACAAGGATTGGGAATGGCTGTGGGAATGGCGATGGCGGAGGAACATTTGCGGGCTCATCACCCTGAGGTAATTAATCATTATACATACGCATTGGTCGGTGATGGTGATTTGATGGAAGGTGTTAGTCATGAAGCGGCTTCACTTGCTGGTCAACAACAGTTAGAACGGCTAATTGTTTTGTACGATGACAACCAAGTCAGTTTAGATGGACCAAAAAAGCGCACTGATGTGACTGATAACATTGCCCGTTTTCAGAGTTATGGTTGGCAAACATTACAGGTTGATGATGGTAATGATTTACACGCAATCCATGACGCAATTGAAATAGCCAAAAAGAGTAATACACCTACCTTAATTGCAGTTAGGACAGTTATTGGTGATTTTGGACCATTTGCCGGTTCAAATAAAGCGCACGGCACACCATTACAATCAAAGGATCTCCTTGATTTAAGTCGAAACTTAAATGTTACCATTGAAAATTTCAAAGTACCTGCTCAGTTGCTATCAGACATGAAAAAGCGAATAGGACAACGTTTGAATCAAGAGAAACAGCCATCTCTTTCAGCCCTGCAAGCTTATGAGTTGTCAACAAAAGCAGGCAAGCTAAAAGTACCAACAATTGATGATGATTTGAAACAGCAAGCTGGTCGTAAAATTTCTAAGAATATTTTGCAAAAATTTGCGCAACAACTACCCAATTTGTGGGGTGGTTCAGCTGACTTAGTGGCTTCAACCAATGCTGAAATCGTTGAGTCGGATTTGTTTGATGCACAAAATCGTGCCGGTCGTAATATTGCGTTTGGTGTTCGGGAGTTTGCGATGGGCGCAGTGATGAATGGTATTGCGTTACATGGTGACACAAAAATATTTGGCGCAACATTTTTAGCTTTTTCTGATTATATGAAGGCTGCAATCAGATTGAGTGCACTTCAAAAATTACCTGTGATTTATGTTTTCACGCATGACAGCGTAACTGTTGGTGAAGACGGTCCAACGCATCAACCAGTCGAACAATTAATGGCGTTACGTTCTATTCCAAATGTCGATGTTCTTCGACCAGGGACGGCCAATGAAATAGCATTAGCTTGGCAACAAGCTTTAACGTCAATTGACAAACCAACAATCTTGATTTTGAGTCGTGGTAATTTAGGCACTCAAGGTAATCAAGTACAAGCCAGCACTGCTCAGAAATATGGCGCTTCAGAGATTATTCATAACGAACGGGCTAAAATCAATTTGATTGCTACGGGGTCAGAAGTTCAAATTGCCATAAAAGTCAAAGAATTGTTACCTTTTCCTGCAAATGTCATCAGTATGCCCAATCTTAGGAAATTTCAGTCATTAGAAAAATCTAAACGGCATAACATTGTTGACGAATATGCTACAAAAAATGTCATAATAGAAGCAGGAACTCGTCTGGGATGGCGCGAAATCGCACAGGATAATGGGCTGATTTTTGGGCTTGATGATTTTGGCATGAGCGCTGCACCAGACATTGCGTTACGCGAATTGGGATTTGACGCTCACGCAATCAGTGCACGAATTATTGAGGACTTAAAATGACTTTATATGGTTTATTGGCTTACCCAGCAGGACACTCATTATCACCAAAGATGCAAAACGCTATGATTGACGCAGCTCACATTGATGCTTATTATCAGTCATTTGAGGTAGCACCACAATTATTTGAGCAGGCGATTGTTGGTTTAAAGACGTTACAAATTAATGGCTTTAATGTTTCAACACCATATAAAAATCAAATTATCGACTATTTGGACGATATTTCACCGTTGGCACAGAGATTACAGGCCGTTAATACAGTGAAACGCATAAAAAACAGACTAGTAGGTACGAACACTGATGGGGATGGGTTTTGGCAAAGTATTAAACGTCAACAGCCCAAAGAAAACATTGTAGTCATCGGTACTGGTGGTGCTGCTCGTGCCATTATTGCTAGTGCACGAGAGTATGGGGTTAGAAATATATCTGTTTTCAATCGTGCACATCAAAATTGGTCGCAACGCGAGACTGAAATTGCCTATTTGAGTCAAGGCATCGGACATTTGGAAGACTTGGCTGACAATCAGGCTTTAACACAAGCATTGCGCCAAACAGATATGCTAATCAATGCAACAACTGTTGGCATGAACGATGCGCGAACTTTGCTAACAGATTATCAGTTATCACTCATGCCTTTGCATAGTCTGGTAGTTGATATTATTTATCGCAATCAGCAGACTGCGCTTTTAAAATCAGCGTCACAACGTGGATTGTTGACGATGAATGGTGTATCTATGTTAGTTAATCAAGGCGCGCTAAGTTTTGAATATTGGTTTGACCAGCCAGCGAATCGACGTCTAATGGCAGCAGCCATTACATCTTAAAGACATTATTATAAAAAGTGGAGAATAAAACATGATAATTATTGCAAAATCAAAAGAATCTGCTCAGCATATTGCTGAGATGTTAGACCATCAAAACCCAATTAAACCAGTGTTTGTTCATGATAACCGCGTTGCTTTAGCAGGTGTCAAGACTTTGTCTGAAACTGAGTTACATGAAGTAAAATCAGAAATTGTAGAGATTATTACCAACCATCATTCAGCAATTAAGTCGTCACGTGATTTTCATCCAGAAGATACGATCATTAAAACACCTCACAGCGTCATTGGTGGACAACATTTCACATTGATGGCAGGACCTGATTCAATTGAGTCTCCAGCTCACGTTGAGGCCATGGGAAAGGCAGTTAAAGCAGCTGGGGCTACCGTGTTACGCGGTGGCGCATTTAAGCCTAGAACCTCGCCATATTCTTTCCAAGGTAATGGTGAAGCAGGGTTGAAAGCCCATCGCGCGGCCGCTGATGCCCTTGAGATGGATATGGTGACCGAAATACTGGACACTCGAGATGTTGACTTGGTAGATTCATATACCGATATTTTTCAAGTTGGTACACGTAATATGCAAAACTTTGCATTGTTGAAGGCACTAGGCAAGAAACAAAAACCGGTAGTATTAAAACGTGGTATGTCAGCTACGATTGACGATTTGTTGAATGCTGCAGAATACATTGCTGCAGGTGGCAATGACCAAATTATCTTGATGGAGCGCGGTATCCGTACCTATGATAATAAATACACACGCAATACCTTAGATGTCTCTGCAATTCCTGTTTTGCAATCGTTGACGCACTATCCGATTGTAGCTGATGCTTCTCATGCGGCTGGTGTCTCTAAATTTGTGACGCCCCTAGCATTAGCTGCTGTGGCAGCAGGCGCACAAGGACTGATGACAGAAATTCATGATGATCCTGCACATGCCTTTGTTGATGGTGCTCAAGCTTTGACGCCGGATGAATTTAAACTGTTAGCAGACAAGATACGTCAAATTCGGGAGGCAATTAAATGAGTCAAGTGATTGTTGAATTAGCAACAAAAACTTACGAAGTTAAGATTGATAAACAACTACACAAGCACATTGGTGAAGAACTGAGTCAAGTTTGGAGCAAACGTAAAATAGCATTGCTGACAGATAGTAATGTTGGACCGGTTTACTTATCAGATACTGAAATGCAATTACGTTCTGCAGGTTATGAGGTATTGCCGCTGACTGTTCCAGCTGGAGAATCATCAAAATCATTGCCTGTTGTTGGTGAATTGATTTCAAAAATGGCTTCGGCAGGATTCACACGTGGCGATGGTGTTATCGCTCTGGGCGGTGGTGTCATTGGTGATTTGGGTGGTGTGGTCGCTTCCTTATATATGCGAGGCATTGCCTTTGTACAAATTGCCACATCGCTCACCGCGCAGGTTGATTCGTCTGTTGGTGGCAAAACAGCTGTTAATTTAGGTGACACAAAAAATATTGTGGGATCATTTTACCAGCCAGATCTTGTATTAGTTGATACGACTTATTTGGACACGTTGTCTGATCGTGATTTAGTCGAAGGATATGGGGAAGTGGTCAAAACATCAGCACTGACTGGTGGCGATTTTTATCAATTGACCGGTACAATCAAGAGTGTTTCAGACATACGTGGTCAAGCACAGACCTTGTCTGAGCGAGCAATTACTTACAAAGCATCAGTGGTAATGGCTGACGAAAAAGAATCTGGGCAACGTCAGTTTTTGAATTTTGGTCATACGTTAGGTCATGCGATTGAGTTACTGGCACACGGTCAACTCCGTCATGGTGAAGCAGTAGCCATTGGTATGATTGCCATTAGTCAACGCTTTGAGCGTGACGGTATAACCCCCAGTGGCATGACTGATTCATTGCGCGATCGTTTGACAGCAGTTGGATTACCGACAACCTCACCGTTGATTGGCACACCTAATTTTTTCAAACATCTAGTGAACGATAAAAAAAATCACGGTGGCGTGTTAAACTTAGTTGCACTTGCTAAGATTGGTGAGCCAATTATTGTTAAGAAAAATATAGCCGATATGCCGGCATTTATGGAGAATTAATATGCGTTATACAACTGCTGGCGAAAGCCATGGACCGGAAGAAATTGCCGTCATTGAAGGCATTCCGGCTGGATTACATATTACACAAGCTGATATTGATGAGCAACTGGCGCGCCGCCAACAAGGATATGGTCGTGGTGAACGACAAAAAATTGAAACAGACACCGTTACTTTTCTCACTGGTGTTCGCCATCAACTGACCTTAGGTTCGCCAATCACATTAAACGTTCATAACGACGACCATAATAACTGGTCTAAAATTATGGCGCCAGATGATCCGGCAACATCAGAAAACACACTACGAAAAGTTTTACGTCCACGTCCTGGTCATGCTGATTTGGTAGGTGGTATGAAGTATCGTCATCATGATGATTTGCGTAATGTATTAGAACGATCATCTGCCAGAGAAACAACAATGCGAGTAGCAGTAGGTGCAGTCGCCAAAAAGTTACTATCAGAAATTGGTGTGGATGTTCATGGCTTTGTGGTTAATGTTGGACCCGCTAAATCGGATTTGAATGACTTAACAAAGTATCATGATTTAAACGAATTACGTTTAGTGACAGAGAGCTTTCCAACACGAGCGTTATCAGCTGAGGCCGACGCAGCAATTCGCGAAGTAATCGATCAAACAAAACGGAATGCTAACACTGTGGGTGGTCAGGTTCAGGTTATGGCCACTGGAATGCCAGTTGGACTAGGTTCGTACGTATCGGCTGATACAAAATTAGATGCTAAAATTGCGCGCGCAATTGTTGGCATAAATGCCTTTAAGGGTGTTCAATTTGGTGGCGGTTTTGATAATGCTGAAAAATTTGGCGACCAAGTTATGGATGAAATTTTTTGGGATGAAAAGCGTGGCTTTTATCGTGGTTCTGATAATCTGGGTGGTTTTGAAGGAGGCATGACGACTGGTGAGGCGATTGTTGTGAGAGGCGTTGTGAAACCTATCCCAACACTTTATCGTCCTATGCAATCAGTTGACATTGATACACATCAAGACCACAAGGCGTCAATTGAACGTTCAGATACGACGGCCGTGACAGCTGCAGCAGTTATTGCTGAGGCGATGGTTGCTATTGAATTGGCCAAAGCGGTGTTAGACAAGTTTGATGCAGATAATATTGATCGAATGAAAGAACAAGTTGAACGTTATCGTGACGAAATTAGATCATTTTAAAAATAAGCGGTTTTCACCGCGTACATAAAAATTGGAGACATAAACAATGATTAAATTGACACAAGCCCCTAAATCTGGCCTTCATGGTGAAATTATCGTGCCTGGCGATAAATCTATCTCTCATCGCGCGTTGATGTTTGGCGCAATCGCAACCGGTGAAACAAATATTGAAAATTTCTTGCCGTCTGATGACGTGATGCATACAATGAGAGCTTTTCAACATTTGGGTGTTTCGATTACACAAAATGGCCGAAAATTGCATGTTGTTGGACGCGGGATTAAGCAATTTAAGGTACCAAAACAAGCACTGGATATGGGAAACTCGGGGACATCAACACGATTGTTAATGGGGCTACTCAGTCGCCAGCCTTTTGATATCCAATTATTTGGGGATGATTCTCTTAGTCAGCGACCCATGAAACGCGTCGCAACACCTCTACTACAAATGAGTGCCAACATCGCGTTAGCTGAGGATGGCACTTTGCCAGCCACACTTCATGCGAATAAGACATTAAAAGGGATAACTTACGAAATGCCAGTTGCTTCTGCGCAAGTAAAAAGTGCTATATTACTTGCGGGTATGCAGGCTGACGGTGTGACTAGAGTGATTGAAAAGTTGCCAACTCGTGACCACACAGAGCGAATGTTAAAACAATTTGGTGGTGTAATTAACAGTAAAAATGGTGTTATTGAAGTGACAAAACAACCAGAGATATTCGGGCAAAACGTCATCGTGCCGAGCGATATTTCAAGTGCAGCATTTTTCATTGTGGCGGGTCTAATTACGCCTAATTCAGACATAATCCTCAAAAACGTTGGTGTTAATCCAACCAGAGATGGGGTACTGAAGTTGTTAAAACGCATGGGTGCGAGCATCAACGTGAATCAGATACAAAATGAAGGCGAACCAATGGCTGATATCATGGTTAAAGCACAACCGCTTCATGGTATTGAAATTACAGCTGAAGATGTTCCCGGCGCTGTGGATGAATTGCCAATTTTAGCATTGGCTGCTACGCAAGCGATTGGTGACACCGTTATCACTGGGGCTGAAGAACTTCGTGTCAAAGAAACGGATCGAATTGCCACAGTGGTAACGGAGCTAAGTAAAATCGGTGCAGATATTCAAGAAACGCCAGATGGCATGATTATACATGGTAAAACACCATTACACGCGCTTAACGAGTCAGCATTGCTCGATTCTCACGGCGATCACCGCATTGGTATGATGAATGTCATTGCTGCCTTAATTACTAAAGGTGACGTTGTATTGATGGGTGAAGATGCAATGAGCGTGTCATATCCAGGTTTTTTGGAAGATATGAACGCCTTAATGAGAGAGAAAAAATGACAAAAATAGCAATAATCGGTTTAGGTGAGATGGGCGCCTCAATAGCGGCTGTATTATCTCAAAATGCTAATCACGAAGTAACTGGTGTTGATTCAGATACTAAAGCA
Organism: Leuconostoc sp. BM2; assembly: GCF_002095565.1. Taxonomy (NCBI): domain Bacteria; kingdom Bacillati; phylum Bacillota; class Bacilli; order Lactobacillales; family Lactobacillaceae; genus Leuconostoc; species Leuconostoc sp. BM2. Next base: position 9,912 of record NZ_MOWQ01000005.1, read on the forward strand.
GTAGACTTTGCTTTAAAAACAGGGATTATAACTAAAAAAGCGTCAAATATCGAACAAATAGCATCGCAAATGGACGTTATTATTCTAGCAACACCAGTGAATATTATTAGCCAACTAATCGTTCAGTTGAGTCATTTGACGTTGAAAAAGCGCGTGATTATTACTGATACGGGGTCAACAAAACGTGAGATTATGGCGTTAGCAGAAAAATTGTTAACGCCACAAAATATCACTTTTATTGGGGGTCATGCCATGGCTGGCACGCATAAAAGTGGTGTGTATGCGGCAGACATAAACTTATATCATAATGTTATTTACTTTTTGATGCCAAGTACCATTAGCACGAGCGATCCCTTAATTGACTTATTCAGGCCACTTGGCGCAAATTTTAAAACGATGTTAGTCGATGAACATGATGATTTAATGGCTATGATCAGTGATGTGCCACATATTGTGGCTTTTGCACTGGTTAACGCTGCCACTAGCCGTTTGGGCGCAGCAAATAAATTCGGTCAGTATGTGGCTGGTGGTTTTAAAGACACAACTCGTATTGCTGCTAGCGATCCAGAATTATGGACAGACGCTTTATTGAGTAATAGCGCTGCTGTTTTAGATAGTCAAAAACAACTGATAGTTGAATTGGAAAAGTTTAATACGGCCATTCTTGCCAATGATCGTTCTAAACTGATGGCAATGATTACTGAAGCAAAAGCGTCACGAGAAACATTATTAGACAGATAATTAGGGAAAAATCATGATTAAAGAACCAGATACACTGATGCTAGTGGGATTTATGGGTGCTGGAAAAACTACCGTTGGTAAAGAAATCGCACGTCAGCATCATTCACAATTTATTGATATTGATTCGGAAATTGAACGCGTTGCAGGGAAAACAATTCCTGAAATTTTTATAGAACGTGGTGAGATTGGCTTTCGAGCGCTTGAGACGCAGGTGTTGGCGTCAGTGCAAACTTTTAATGGTGTGGTGGCAACAGGTGGCGGTGTCGTTGAGCGACCTGAAAATATAGCTGTTTTAAAAAATTCACCCGCAACAATCATTTATTTGCACGGCAACTTAGAGAGTACAATCGGTCGGCTTATCATTGAAGGGCAAAGGCCACTACTGCAAGAGAAGTCCACCGCAGAATTTTTTGCGCTCTGGAAAGAACGTGATCCAAAATATCAAAGTGTTGCCAACATGACGGTAGAAACGGTCGGAAAAACACCTGCACGGATTGCAGCTGAAATCATTGCCTTATTTAGTGCAAACGAGGATGAGTTAGCTCTATTGGCACTTCGTTCACAAATTGATGCTTTTGATCGTCAAATTTTTAAAATCATTGCACAGCGATTAGAGGTAGTCTCATCAGTAGCGCGATATAAAGAAAAATTTGGGATAGCAACAGTTCAAAAAAATCGAATGGTCCGCTTGCGAAATGATTTAAAAGCAGATTTTGCATTTTCAGAGGACATTACGGATGATATGATTGATGCTGTGATGGCGATTCTCATGCAGGCGGCGATTGATAAAGAAAACCGTCAACTAAACAGGTGAAACTATGAAATTACACACTTTGGGACCAGTTGGTACAGATTCACAAATTGCTGCAACGCATTATATGACGAATCAAACTTTGATTTTGCATGATACTTTTGAAGAAATATTAACGCATTTATCAGATTTTAGTGGGGACGAACTTATCATGCCAGTGGCTTTTAAGTCCAATCAGGAGCAAAATCTAAACTGGGTTGATTTCAATTATCTATCATGGGAAAATATAACAGTACGCGCCACATTTTCATTACCATTGATGCCATTAATTGTTGTGGAAAATTTGGCGTATCAGCGAAATATCGCCTTAACACATGCAGCAACGGAAGGCCTGATGAAGCGCTATTTAACTAAGGTTGGGTTAGATGATGCTTGGGGACCATCAGTTATCTTTTCCCCCAGTAAAATGGTGGCGATGACAGATTTTATCCATGACCAAGACCGTCTGACTATTATTTCTGCTGATCAATTTAATAAATTACCTGAGAGTCGTGACTCACGTTACGTCGTGCGACAAACTTTAAAACCACCGATGATTTGGGTAGTGTATCATATTAATTAGTAAGTCATTTTGAACAATGACTCAAAAAAAGGATTAAAGGCATGACACTAAGACAACTACTACATATTCCAGCAACAACTGACAAGCCACTCATTGCAGTGCCATTGATGCTAGGACCAACTGGTAAACTAACACCTTTTGCCCAAAAATTGCAGGCACAGAACCCAGATATTGTTGAATGGCGAGCTGATTATATCGCTGATGATTTTAGTCAAGCAGTGGTGTGGCAGCAGGTAAAAGCTGGTGCGCAGGCGGAACTGAATCAAAAAAATGTCTCGACAATGACTGAAGCTAAAATGCTGGCAGAAATTGACAACGCTAAACAAGAATTTTTGGCAAATTGGCCGATGATGAATCAGCAAGTAATCAAGGAATTGACTGCTGCCGTATTTAACAGTGTTGGTGAGTTTCCAGTATTGTTAACTTATCGCACTCAGTCTCAAGGCGGAAAAGGTGAAATGTCACCAGTTGAAGTAGCCACATTTTTAACTTTTGCTTTACAATCTGGTTATCCTTTTGCTGCCGTGGATATTGAATATACAATGCCTGAAGAACTGCGCGCGAAGGTGATTACCACTGCCCGACAACAGCAGGTACCCGTGATTTTGTCGTATCATGACATGAATCAAACTCCCGATGATTTGCACGCGCAGCTGGTAGATATGGCTAGAAGTGACATTGATGTTATTAAATTAGCAGTGATGCCACAAAATGACAATGACGTTGATCGCTTATTGTCAGCAACGCGGGCCTTTTCGGAATCACAAGATAAGCCACTGATTACAATGAGTATGGGCCAATTAGGTGAAAAAACTCGGATTATTGGTTATCAATTTGGCTCTGAATTAACGTTTGCTGCGTTAGATGGGACACCAATTAGTGCACCAGGACAGATATCGATAAGCGAATTGTTGCAAGCCTGGCAGTAATTTGCTATAATTGTCTTGACCAACTGGGTAGTATCTATCTACCTACCCGCCACTTCTTAGGAAGTGGCGTTTTTTGTTGTCTACTGATAGCGATATTGTCACGTGACTCGCGTGTTATAATTGATGTACAAAATAGTAAAGGATTTGAAGAAATGAATAATTTTACATTTAAAAATACGACAGATATCCACTTTGGAGAAAATAGACTGGACACTGAGTTGGCAGGTGTCGTTGCACCTTTTGGTAAAAAAGTCCTACTGGCTTACGGTGGCGGCTCAATTAAAAAGAATGGTCTGTATGACCGTGTTAAGCGTGCGCTGAAAGATTACGAGGTTTTCGAACTTTCAGGCATTGCACCTAATCCTAAAATTGACTCAGTGCGTGAAGGACAACAACTTGTCCAAAAAAATGATATTGATGTGATTGTTGCAGTAGGTGGTGGGTCAGTGATTGATGCAGCCAAAGTTGTGTCGGTCGCCAAAAATTATGATGGGGATGCTTGGGATTTGGTGCTAGATTCCCAAAAAGCGACAGCGCAAATGCCGTTGATTGATATTTTAACGCTCTCTGCTACCGGAACAGAAATGAATAAAAATGCTGTGATTAGTAATCCTGAAACAAAGCAAAAACTGGGCACGCGAACATTACGCCAGCCCGATGTATCATTTTTAGATCCAAGTTTGACATTTTCAGTTTCAAAATGGCATACTGCTGCGGGAGCAATTGATATTTTTAGTCATTTATCAGAACAATACTTTGATCAGTCGGAAGATAGTGATATTTCACGTGGCATGATTGAAGGTATTTACCGTGCCGTTATCAAATGGGCACCTGTTGCGCTGGTAGAACCTGAAAATTATGAGGCACGCGCTAACTTGATGTGGGCGTCAACCATGGCATTGAATGGCACAGTTGGACTTGGTAATGTTAATGGCTGGACAGTACACCCAATTGAGCATGAATTGTCAGCGTATTATGATATTACACACGGTGTCGGATTAGGCATATTAACACCGCGCTGGATGAAAAAAGCGCTTTCTGCGGAGACGCTTCCTCGTTTTGCAGCATTTGGGCGCCATGTTTGGGGATTGTTGGGAGATGATGAATCAGTTGCAGGTGAGGCAATCCAGGCCACATTTGATTGGATTAAATCACTAGAAGTGCCAACGACATTACCTGGTGTTGGCATTACCGACACGACAAATTTCAAAGCAATGGCAGATAGTGCTGTTGCCGTTGGTAGCCTAACTACGAATGGTTATGTTAGCCTTAATAGTGAAGATGTTGTTACTTTATTTGAAGCTTCAATGGATAATGATGGCTTTTAAGCCTTAATAATATGATATTGACCATCAGCACCTAATTTGAAAAGAGGCAGTGCTGCTAAAAAAGTAATGTCGTCACGTTGACTGGCTTGCCCTTCAGCTAGAATTGCAAATTTTCCAACAATGTGTGCGCCTGCTTGTGATAAAATTTTTTCAACGGCTGTCAGAGAACCGCCGGTTGAAATCACATCATCAACCACTAGCACCTTTTTGTTATGAATTATTTTAGCATCTTTACCATCCAAAACTAGTGTCTGGGGTGTGGCTGTGGTGATTGCTGACGATTCGACTACGAGCGGTGAAGTCATATACGACTTCACATTTTTGCGTATGACAATGTAGTTGCTTTTGCCAGTTTGCCTAGTCATTTCTTGAGCAAGTGGGATGCCTTTAGTTTCAGGTGTCACAATATAGTCAAATTCAAAATCAATTGCTTTAGACAATTCAACCGCAGCTACGTGTGCTAATTCAGCATCACCTAGCAGTACAAAAGAAGCAATCGCTAGATCTGATTTGATAGGGACAATTGGTAGGTCACGTTTTAATTTGGAAATGGTGATTTGATAGTTTTCAGACATGATATGTTGTTCCAATCTCATTAATGTTCGTTTTTTAATTAATATATCCATATTTTTATACTGAAATTTTATCATTTTACGAATCATTGGGCAATAGTCACGATTTTAAATATTTTTTGAGGAGAACAAACTAGATCAGACAGATCTATAATCAAGCGTATGACAACTTATGAATTAACAGAACAAGAATTAGTGCGTCGAATTAGCGATTCATTACCAAGTATGACGATTAAACAGGTTGGTGCAACGCTGACATTATTAAGCAACGCGGCCACCGTACCATTTATTGCAAGATATCGTAAGGAAATGACTGGTAACTTAGACGAAGTGCAAATTCGTCAAATACAGGTTACAAGCAAGAAAATTCAAGAACTGTCCGAACGAAAAAATACAGTCTTACGTGCGATAGATGAGCAAAATAAGCTCACGCCAGTACTGTCTAAAAGTATCATTGATGCAGAAAATATACGTGAAGTTGATGATATTTATTTGCCATATAAACAAAAGCGACGTACAAAAGCAATGATTGCCCGTGAAAATGGGTTACAATCGCTGGCTGACTGGTTATTGAACCATTTAGGTATGTCTGTTAATGAACGTTTACACGCATACTTTAATGAGACTATAAAGAGTGACGCGGATGCAATTGCTGGTATACATGAAATTTTGGCGGAACAGTTTGGCGAGGATCAGAGTTATCGGCAATGGCTTCGGACTAGAATGATGCGTGATGGTCACATCCTGTCGACGTTGAAAAGAGGTGCTAATGCCAAAGATGAACAAAAAATATATGAACAATACTATGATTTTGATGAATCAATTCAATCGTTGAAAGAAAATAAATTTCGAATTTTGGCAATCGATCGTGGTGAAAAAGTAGGCGTATTATCCGTTAAAATTGATTTTCCGGCTACTCGATTGTTGCATTTTATGAAAATTAAAATTATTGGTAATCAACAGATTGAAAGTGGCAATGCCGAGATGATTCAGTTTGCGATTGAGGATGCATACAAGCGCTTTATTCAGCCGGCCATTGAACGAGAAATTCGACAAGAATTAACACAAATTGCGCAACAACAAGCCATTCAAGTTTTTGGTAATAATTTGTATCATTTGCTGATGCAAGCACCTTTGAAAAATAAAATTGTGATGGGATTTGATCCGGGCTTTCGAACTGGTTCAAAATTAGCCATTATAGATGGTAACGGTAATTTTTTGATTAAGCAAGTTATTTTCCCTCACTTACCGGCAAGTAAGCATGAACGAGAGCAAGCAGCAACAACATTTAAAAAATTATTGCAAGATTTTAATGTTGACCTAGTGGCTATTGGGAATGGTACAGCATCGCGTGAATCGGAAGAATTTGTTGCTGAAAACCTGATAAAGGGTGTTCAGTACACAATTGTTAATGAAGCTGGTGCATCGGTTTATTCAGCTTCTGTGGCTGCTAGAGCGGAATTTCCAGATTTACACGTTGAAGAACGCAGTGCGATTTCGATTGCTCGAAGAATTCAAGATCCTTTAGCAGAACTAATCAAAATTGATCCGAAATCCGTCGGTGTTGGTCAATATCAACATGATTTGAATGCGAAAGCACTTGATGAACAAGTTGATGCTGTTGTTGAAACAGCGGTCAACCAAGTGGGTGTTAACTTAAATACAGCTTCAGCAAAATTATTGACGCATATAGCTGGGCTTAATCAAAAATTAGCAGAAAATATCGTGGCTTATCGTCAAAACGGGCGACCATTTACGTTGCGCACACAGTTAAAGGACGTTCCGCGTTTAGGACCTAAGGCTTATGAGCAGGCGGCAGGATTTTTGCGAATTGTTGATGGCAAAAACATATTGGACAATACAGATATACATCCTGAAAGTTATCACATTGCGACTCAAATCATTGATATGGGGCGATTGTCAATTCATGAATTATCATCTTCAACAGCCAATAAAACTTTAAGTCTTTTGGATAACTCAGACACTGCTGCTAAATTAGGTGTTGGTGTTCAAACACTACATGACATTATCACGAGTTTACAAAAGCCAGGCCGTGATGGTCGATCTGAAATGGTTAGTGCGTTATTGAAATCTGATGTGCTACATATTGCAGACTTGAAAACGGGCATGAAACTACAAGGAACAGTTCGAAATGTGGTTGATTTTGGTGCATTTGTGGATCTAGGAGTAAAACAGGATGGTTTGGTGCATATTTCTCATTTGAGCAAGAGACGTATTAAACATCCGGCAGAAGTTGTTTCAGTTGGTGATATAGTTGATGTTTGGGTACTATCTGTTGATGAAAAACGTCAAAGGATAGCACTGACGATGTTAGCGCCCAAATAAAAAAATCGCATCATTTTGATGCGATTTTTTTTAGTCAACTAGAGGTAAAATGTTGACGATTGAAATACGATCACTCTCATCGTTTTTTAATCGTTCAATTATTTCGTGATAGCGGCGCTCAGATAGCGGTTCCTTCTGATCAAATGTTAAAATTTTGTTGTCGATATGATTACTAGTGCTTGGATATTGTTCGATACGATAAATGATTAACAACTTTTTGTAGGCGAATGGCTGTACAATCATGCCTTCAAGCTTTTCTTCGACATGTTCCGTTGCCTGATTAGTTGCATTTTGTTCAATTTTTGTTTGTGTTTTTTTGAATAGGGCCATTATTTCATCTCCGTATTTTTGGTGAAGTAGTTTGTTAGTCCAGCAACAACATTTTTTGCGATTTTCTTTTGATAACTGGTTTTGCGAATGTATTTGAGGTCTTTGTTATTATTGATAAAGCCATTTTCTAGCAGAACAGCAGGTTGTGTGGTGTCTTTGAGTACAATATATGGTGCTGTATCAACACCACGATTAGTCAGGGGCATATTGTTGAGGCTGTCACTTAATGCCTGAGCTAGGCTTTGACCATTTTTATGGTAATAAAATTGAGAAATGCCTGATGCACTAACTGTGGATGAATCAAAATGAAACGAGATTTGTGCATCTGCCTTATATTTTTCACCAACCAAAGGAATTTTGAGTAAAGGTACAATATTATCACTGTCTCGTGTCATCAAAACGCGAGCACCACTTGACGCTAGGGCGGAGCGGACTAGTCTAGCAGTTCGTAGGGTGTAAGTTTTTTCTTTATACTTGCCGTTTTTTGATAAGGCGCCAGTATCAGTACCGCCGTGACCTGGATCTAATACAATAGTGGCTTCACTCAATGCAGTAGCACGTTTCAAGCTAACAGAATTTGCGACCCAACTTGCAACCCACCCAGTTTTTTCGTTGTCAGAGCGTCGTACGTGCCACCAACCATTTTGTTTGTCCATGATAATCAGTTTTGTACCGCGCTTGAGTGAGGCAGTCGAACGATATTGCCGGCCGGGACCTGTTCGTAATTGTACGTTATCGGGTCGCGTAAAGGTTTCAGTTTTTGAGATAAGCGATATAATTAATCCCAAAGTCGTTAATAGGACAACTGTGGTGATAATCACACCAATTAAATTACTAAATAGCCACTTTTTTACCATAATTATCCTAAAATATGTTTCTTTGCTTGCGCTAATAATTGTAACATATTTCTTTTTTTAACGTGGTAAGAAGTTTTAAAATGCCATGTAAGAACATTTATCAACATAAAAAAGCGCAGTTAATTTGAAAAAAGTTTTGAAAAGAAATTTTGTGTAAACGTTTTCATTATTGATGAAATATGTTACAATAAATAAGCATAATTCCTAAATTAGGAACAATAGTATAAACAAAGGATTAAAAGAGTAGACGCAGATGTCAAAAACAATGGCAGTAAACGCCGGTAGTTCTTCACTGAAATTTCAATTATTAGAAATGCCCGAAGAAAAAGTAATTACACAAGGTATGATTGAGCGGATTGGGATGCCTGATGCCGTTATTACTATTAAATATGGTGCAGATATTGAACCTGTTCGTTTGATTGGTGCCGAAGAAGGACAAATTTCGCTCACTAAAAATGGTGGTCAAAAATATGAACATGTTTTAGCTATTAAAGATCATCATGAAGCAATTGATATCATGTTGCAAAAGTTGTCGGATCTGGGTATTATTAAAGATTTTCAGGAAATCACTGGTGTTGGTCATCGCGTTGTTGCTGGCGGTGAGTGGTTTAATCAATCGGTAGTGGTAACAGATGAAGTCTTAGCAAAAATTGATCGTTTGGCAGCTTATGCACCATTGCACAATCCAGCCAACGCAATGGGAATTAGAGCGTTCCAAAAGTTATTACCTCATGCAATTTCTGTGGCCGTATTTGATACGTCATTCCATCAAACTATGCCAGAAAAAAATTACTTGTATAGCTTACCTTATGAATATTATGCGCGTTATGGTGCAAGAAAATATGGTGCTCATGGTACTTCACATCGCTATGTCGTGGAACGAGCAGCTGAAAAGTTAGGTATACCATTAAACGAATTCAACGCTATTTCCCTTCATCTTGGTGCTGGTGCGTCTGTAACGGCTATCAAAAATGGTAAATCATTTGATACCTCCATGGGATTCACGCCATTAGCTGGTTTGACAATGGCAACTCGTTCGGGAGACGTTGATCCATCTTTGATTTACTATATTCAAGAACGTGAAGGCCTTTCCAATGAAGAAATGTTGAAAGTGCTAAACACAAAATCTGGCTTGCTTGGTGTCTCAACAATTTCTAGCGATATGCGTGATTTGGAAGATGTCCAAGAAACAAACATTCACGCTAAGTTAGCTTTGGACATGTTTTATGACCGCGTGATTCGATATGCTGGTCAATATTTTGCTGAATTGGGACGTGTTGACGCTATCATATTTACTGCTGGTATTGGTGAAAATGACCCTGTAATCCGTGCAAAAGTTTTGAATGCCTTGAAATTTGCTGGTGTTGTCTTGGATGAGACGGCTAACAATGTTCGTGGTAAGGAGAGTGTCATTACAAAACCAGAGTCAACGGTTACAGGTTTGTTAATTCCAACAAATGAAGAATTAATGATTGCGCGTGATGTTGAACACTTGAAAAACGACCAATAAAAAAGTTGCCATTAATTTGGCAACTTTTTTTATGCAATCACCTTTAATTGACCGCGGAAATCCGCAAGTGATGTGTAACCTTTTTCTATTATGATTTCGGATAATTCACGTTCGAGTCGTTCAAAGACGGCAACGCCTTCAATGGCTAACTGTGAGCCAACTTCTACTAAATCAGCGCCACATAAGATATGATCATACACATCACGGCCAGAAGTAACGCCACCTGTCCCAATAATTTTGATTTCAGGATTTAAACGCAAGCGAAGGGCGCGAACGTTTGCAAGTGCAGTCGCTTTTACCAGTGTTCCGCCTACACCACCAAATCCGCCTTTTGGTTTGATGACAACAGTGTCGGTTGCGTCGTCAATGACCAAACCATTGCCAATTGAATTGATGGTGTTAACAAAGGCCAATGGGAATTGGTTTAAAATATTAGCAATGTCATCGAAATGGACGATATCAAAATAGGGGGGCAACTTAACACCTAGTGGTTTTGTGAAAAATGTGAAAGCTTCAGTCAGAATTGCTTGTGTTGCTTCAAAATCATAAGCAGTTTGTGGCTTTCCGGGAACATTTGGGCAAGAAAGATTGAGTTCAACTAAACCATTGAAGTCTGAATCTTGTAATTGATGCAACATCTCAAGATTTTCTTGCTTTGATAATCCAGCAATTGAAAAGAAAATAGGCTTGTGAGTTTGTTTTTTTGCGACATAATCCATATAGTAGTTAAACCCTTCGTTAGGGAGCCCCATCGAATTAATAGTGCCAAGTTTGTTAGGTAATTCGTAATAGCGAGGCGCTGGATTCCCGGGACGTAAGCTAGATGTAGCTGATTTTGTCACCACAGCTCCTGTATGAGCTGATGCCAGCACACTATCTAATTCTTCGGCAGTTTGACACATCACACCGGCCGCATTTAACATAATATGTTCAAAGTTAAAACCAGCAATCGTAGCAGTTAAATTCATAGTAGAAAATCCTTTCAACCCTTGTGAAATATTTATTTAATTATAGCTGAAAATATCAAAAATAAAAACCCTCAATATGATGATATTTTTGTAATGATTGGTGACGGTTATTCGCAATTTAAGGTTGATTTTGCTAAACTTATGAATAGATATTTGATGTTAAGTACAGATACAATTTGACCGATGTATAAATTCTTAGTTGGTTGATGAGCCCGATTAATTGACATTTCTGTTCAAAAATAAGTGTCCAGAAAAGGAGAATGAATCATGATTTTTCACATTAATGCGACCATGCCAGAACAAAAATCAGGCATTGAGCATGCTGAAATTCAGCGGTTTATGTTATTTAAAAAAAATCATATCACTCAAAAACTAGTTTTACGTGATTGGGATCCTGAATGTCATCGTCAAACCATAGCGGCTGGCATTGATGATGATGACTTAATCAATATGTTTGATTATTTTCAAAAGACGACGATTGTTGCAACGCAACTGTTGACGGTGAAAGATCTTGATTTTGGCGTTGCTGGTTTAGTTTTTAATGATGAGCCGAAAAATGCTCGATATTTAGTAGTTGACAACAATCAAATGTTGGTGGCACGTGTTAACTATGTCAATTCAGAAAAACAACGTGTGAAATCTGTTGAGCTTTTCGATGGCTTTGGTAATTTGTATCGTGTTGATCACTATGATGTTCGAGGTTTCAAGTCGTTACAGCAATGGTATACACCAGACAACAAAATTGAATCAGAAACATGGTTAGATGTTCATGGACAGCCAGTTTTGGAAAGCTTTTTTAAAACCACTAAGGCAGTTAATCACCAGTCCGAATTAACTCGAACCAATTGGCATTTGACTTTTAATGATAAAAGTTATGACTTTGATACAATAGAAGACTTAACTATCCATTTTTTAGACGCAATTAATCAAACTTTTTTTAGTGCTTCAGAGCCCAATATCTTTATTTTAGATCGCAGTCATTTAGCTGATTATGGTCTGTTACAGCTTAAAAATCCAGCTTATACCGTCTTACATTTACACAATTCACACGCTGGTGATGCACAAGAGCCGATGCAGTCAATTTTGAACAATAATTATGAATTTGCTATGAATGCTTTGGATCAATACGATGCGGTTGTATCAGCTACGCCGCAACAAACGCGTGATATTCAATTACGTTTTCAGCCTAATGTGCCATTATTTACAATTCCTGTTGGTATCGTCAAGGATACATTACTTCATGCCAAACATGTGAGTGTTGGCCAACGACAATTTGGTAAAATCGTTGCGTTTGCAAGAATTGCTTGGGAAAAGCATTTAGATGACTTAGTTAGGGCTGTTGGTATTGTGAAACAAGAAATACCAGAAGTTAGTTTAGATTTGTATGGTTATGCCGATACAACTGATAATTTTCGAGCAAAGCGTGCTGTCGAAGCTGTGATTGACAAATATCATCTCGCTGATTCTGTCACAATGAGAGGCTATACAACCAATATTGATGCAGTTGAAAATCAAGCCATGATTTATGGCTTAACTTCAAGAATGGAAGGCTTTAATTTGGCAATTATGGAAGGTATTGCCCACGGGTTGATTGCATTGACTTACGATGTCAATTACGGACCAAATGAAATTGTCCAAGATAATATTAATGGCAGAATTGTCCCATATGGTGATTATCGTGCTATGGCTGATGCTATTATAACTGTTTTACGCGATCCTGAATTGGCACAGCGCTATTCTGAAGGTGCTTATCAATCGGCTGAACGATATAGTGAAACCAATGTTATGGCTGCTTGGCAAAAATTAATTGATGATGCTAATCAAAAATGGCAGCACAAAATAGCGGCGACTAATTTAGGGAGGTAAGTGACAGCATGAATTTTTTTATTAGTGAAAATATCTTTTCATTTAACTCTGGCACTGAGCACGCCCAAATTAAACGAACGAAGCTGTTCAATGCATTTGATGATGCTGCTAAATATGTGACTCGCAACTATAATCGCCTACTTGATCGCGATCTTAAAGCGGTTGGTTTGACACCGGACGTGGTGCTAAATATGTATGATTTTTTTCAGGGTACGACTGACGTTAAAAGAATAGAACAAAACTTGCGTTTGCTAAAAATGCTGCCTTTGGATACATATCATATTGTAGCTGATGGGCCTAATCAAAGTTTTTTGAAACATAATGGGCGTAGAATTGCCACGATTACGGTAATGCCTGAGACAGTTGGGCTAGTCAATGAAGTCATTTTTGAAGATCGTGCTGGTAATCCCACTATTCGTGAAAATTGGGATTGGCGCGGATTTAAGTCGAGTGTGGATACTTTTCATCCGGATGGTAGTTTAGCCACACAACGTTTTTTGAACTTAAATGGTGAGGTGGTCCTTGAGATAACACACATGGCTATAAATGGTATCGTTCAACCCACAATGTGGCAGCTACTAAATTATCAAGGACATCATTATCGCTTCAATTCAGAAAACGAATTGATGACATTCTTTTTAAATGAAATTGTGAAGCAATATCAAGAGGTTACACTGATTTCTGATCGACGTACACTTGATGAACCTATCGGTAAAGTGAGTGGTGCCAAACAAAAATTTGCTTATTTTCATGATATTCATACACCAAACGTGGTTCAACCTCGTGTCGGGGTGCCTTATCCAGTTTACGAAATGGCTTTGTCCCAAAAAAATCAACAATTTGATGCAATTTTAGTACCAACTGACGCACAACAGCAAGATATTCAAGCAGTTTATCCTAATCTTAATGTTAAAACTGCGCCAGATACTTTCATATCGCCGACAATGCTAACGCAATCTCAGATTAGTTTTAAAGATCGTGTGAATCATCGTATTTTGTTCTTAGGGCGCTTAAGTCCGGAAAAAAATCCCGAAGCGGCTGTAGAAGTTTTGGCAGTGACGAGACGCTATGTGAACGATGCGACCTTAGAATTCATGGGTTATCCCGCTAATGAAGAAATCGTGCAAAAATTACGGCAATTAGCGCGTGATTTAGGAGTCGAATCATCCGTCATTTTCACACCGTATGGTAATTACGCAGCCGTAAGTGAAGCTTTGTCGCGAGCGCAAGTCATTATTGAAACGTCTCATGGTGAGGGATTCGGAATGAACTTGGTTGAGGCACTGGCTTTTGGGTTACCAATTGTTTCATACCGGATAAATTACACAACGACCACTCATGAAATTGTAGAAAATAACAGCAACGGTTATGTGGTTCCAAGCGCGTCGCCCAATATTATGGCTCAGCGAGTGGCAAACATTTTGAATAATCCTTCAAAATGGACCAATATGAGCACTGCTTCATATCAAAAAGCCAAGTTTTTTTCAGCTGAAAAAATGTACAAAGTTTGGCAACAAGTTTTTAAAAACTAATGAACACCCAATCACTCTGACGTTTGCAGCAATAAAAATCGTATTAGATTTTTGTCAATATTTGGTCAGTTGATTTTGGGTAAAAAAAGGTAAAATAGTACCATGAAACAATTTAGAGTAGAAAATTTAAACAGTACGTATGGCGAAAAGGTCTTATTCAACGATGTCTCTTTTTTAATAACGGCGGGTGATAGAGTTGGATTGATTGGCGTTAATGGTAGTGGTAAAACATCATTATTAAACGCAATATCTGGTGTTGCGCCAGCAGATTCTGGCACAGTTACAACACAAAATGATTACCGTATTGGTTACTTGACGCAGAGTCCAACCTTAGATGACAATGCTTTAGTAATGGATGCTATTTTGTCAGGTGAACAGCCCGTTTTTCAGACTATTCGCAATTATGAAAATGCTTTGCGCCAATTTAGTAATCAGCCGACTGATGAAAAAGTTGCTCAAAATTTTGAAAAAGCACAGGATGCTATGGATCGTGATGATGCTTGGACAACCGAGTCACAAATTAAGACCATTCTAACACAATTGCACATGCCAGATTTACATCACAAAATCAGTGATTTATCCGGTGGTCAGCGTAAACGTGTTGGATTAGCTCAAGTGCTCATTGAAGCACCTGATTTGTTGATTTTAGATGAACCAACCAATCATTTAGATTTTGATTCAATTGCTTGGTTAGAAAAGTACCTCAGTTCATACAAAGGGGCAGTTTTAACTGTCACACATGACCGGTATTTTCTTGATGCAGTTGCCACAAGAATATTTGAGCTATCATTTGGCGATTTGTTTGAATATCAAGGTAATTATCAAGATTATATGCAAAAAAAAGCTGAGCGTGTTGCCCAAAATCAACTGGCAGAACACAAGCAACAGCAATTATATAAACAAGAATTAGCATGGATGAGAAAGTCAGCTCGGGCACGCACAACGAAGCAAAAAGGACGTGAGAACGCGTTTGCCGAATTAGCGTCACAAATGGGAACACTACAAACTGACGAAGATGTAACCGTCAATTTAGGACAACAGCGCTTGGGCAAAAAAGTGATTGTTATAGAACACGCTGGTATTCAGTTTGGCGATAAAACGATTTTGAATGATTTTAATTTGCGTGTGTCTGCTGGTGACCGTATAGGAATTACAGGTGCTAATGGCGCCGGTAAATCAACATTCTTAAATGCGATAGCTGGTCTTGTACCATTGACGAGTGGCATGATTGAGCTTGGTGATACGGTGAAAATGGCTTATTATAAACAAATGACTGAAGAAATTCCAGATGACAAACGGGTGATTGCTTATTTGACAGATGTTGCTGGTTCGGTTAAAGATAAAGATGGCAATCAAATCAGTGTTTCTGAATTGCTAGAACAGTTTCTGTTTCCACCCTTTATGCATGGTACTTTAATTCGTAAACTGTCTGGAGGAGAAAAGCGCCGATTATATCTACTTAAACTGTTATTACAGCAGCCTAATGTGTTATTGCTTGATGAGCCGACCAATGATTTAGATATCGGAACCTTAACAGTATTAGAGGACTTTTTGTCCAACTTCGATGGCGCTGTTATCACAGTTTCTCATGATCGTTACTTTCTAGATAAAGTGGCTAACCAATTGTACATGTTTGAGGGCAATGGTGTGGTCAACAGATTTGATGGCCTATTTAGTGCCTATCTAGCGACTCATGAAACGGTAAACCAAGTTAAAGTTAACAAACCAAAGCCAATAATAGTCAATCAAAGCACCAAAAAAAAGCTCACATATAACGAAAAAAAAGAGTGGGAAACGATTGAAACAGATATTGAGAAATTAGAAAATCGTATTAACGAAATCCCCGACGAAATGGCAACATTTGGTACGGATTATGTCAAGCTTGGTGATCTACAACAAGAATTAGATCAATTAAACGAGAATCTTGAAAATAAAATGGATCGCTGGGAATATTTAAGTGATATCGTAGAAAACTCATAATTTATTTATGAGTTTTTTTGTTTTGTAGTTCGTATTATAAAAGCGAGGGAGATAAAATGAAATTAAAACAATTTCTATTAGCATTACACTTAACTCGTGGTATAGGGCGTGCGGCAGAAGCCAAAATTATATATGCAATTGTGAATGATTTAGCACCCACTCATTATCCTTGGTCTTTGGATGAGGTCTTTTCAATTATTGAAAATTATCAGCAAGCTGATAATATCAAATCTAGCTATCATCTGGCTTGTAATCGAGCAGAGACGATAGCATCTGACTATCTGACATATTTTGATGACGATTATCCACCACAATTAAAAGAAATCTATGAGCCGCCATTAATACTGTTTTACGTCGGGAATTTAGCAGCGTTAAGGTTACCTAATGTTGCTGTCGTGGGTACGAGAACGGCGACACCATACGGTTTAGCGGTAATGAGACATCTATTACCCGAAGTAGTCAAATCAGGTATTGCAGTGGTTTCTGGTTTGGCAAAAGGCCTTGACGTGATGGCACATCAAATCACTTTTGCCAATTCAGGTGTACCAATTGCAGTTATTGGTACAGGCATTGATATGACATATCCGGCACAAAATCAGGCACTGCAACAGCAAATAGGGCAACAAGGACTGGTATTGAGTGAATACCCACCTGGGACTGGTCCACAGCGATCACATTTTCCAGCGAGAAATCGTATTATTGCAGGGTTATCATCAGCAACACTTGTCATTGAGGCGCAACAAAAATCAGGTAGTTTGATTACTGCAAACCTGGCCCTCCAAAATAATCGAGAAGTGATGGTTGTGCCAGGCTCAATTTTTTCTGAAAATTCTTTAGGTGCAAATGAACTATTAAGATTTGGTGCAAAAATGGTCACAAAATCAACTGATATCATGGAAAGCATACAATTATTTGACACAATTTGATACACTATATACTATAGAAAACAAATTGTGAGGCATATCTCATTGGCAGATACAAAAACAAAGACAACACCAAAGAAAAAAACATCAAAAGTTAAAAAAAATTTAGTTATTGTGGAAAGCCCATCAAAGGCTAAGACAATTGAAAAGTATTTGGGCAGCACCTACAAAGTTGTTGCCAGTTTAGGGCATATTCGGGATTTGCCAAAATCAACTTTAGGTGTTGATGTTGAACATGACTATGATCCTAAATATATTAACATTCGTGGTAAGGGTGATATTATTAAAGGTTTGCGCAAAGAGGCCAAGGCTGCGAAAGCTGTTTATCTGGCTTCCGATCCGGATCGTGAAGGTGAAGCTATTGCGTGGCATTTGCAACATATTTTAGACCTTGATCCAGAAAAGCCTAACAGAGTTGTCTTTAACGAAATTACGAAAGATACCATTAAGAACGCTTTTAAGACACCACGTACAATTAACCAAGATTTGGTGGATGCGCAACAAGCACGCCGCATCTTAGATCGATTAGTTGGCTATTCAATTTCACCAATTCTCTGGAAAACTGTGAAACGCGGACTGTCGGCTGGACGTGTGCAATCAGTTGCTTTGGGTTTGATTATTGCACGTGAACGTGAGATTCAAGCCTTTGAGCCAGAAGAATATTGGACTTTGGATTCCGAGTTTAAAAAAGCGCGGAGTAAGTTTAAGTCAGTTTTCTATGGATTCGATGGTAAAAAGCAACCATTACCAGATAACGACAGTGTTCAGTCAGTTTTGAAACGAATTGATAAAAATGGTGATTTTGATATTGTTAAAGTTGACGCAAAGGAACGGAAACGTCAACCACAACCGCCATTTACAACATCAACAATGCAACAAACGGCCAACACACAGCTTAATTTTAGAACACGCAAGACAATGATGGCTGCTCAACAGTTGTATGAAGGTATTAATTTAGGGCGCGGATTGGGCCAAGTCGGTTTAATTACCTATATGCGTACCGATTCAACCCGAATTTCTTCTGTTGCTAAAAATGCTACGGCGCAATTTATTCATGACACATGGGGCGAGGAATACTCTCAACATAAGCCAATTCAAGGTAAATTACCTGAAGGTGCACAAGATGCCCATGAAGCCATTAGACCTTCTGATGTTACGCGAACGCCAGAATCGATTAAGGACAAACTTACACCTGATCAATTTAAGTTATATTCATTGATTTGGTCACGCTTTGTAGCCAGTCAAATGACGCCTGAAATTTTAGATACAATGGCGGTCACGATTGAACAAAATGGTGTGATATTTAGAGCTAATGGTTCTAAGACAAAGTTTCAGGGCTTTACGAAAGCTTATCCAGCGGCCAAAGTTAAAGACAATGCTTTGCCTGACTTAAATGCAGGAGATAAAGTTAAATTAGCGAAAACTGATCCACAACAGCATTTCACATTGCCACCAGCAAGGTATACAGAAGCCGCCTTAATTAAAGCATTGGAAGAAAATGGTGTTGGACGCCCTTCAACTTATGCACCAACATTAGATACAATACAGCGAAGAAACTACGTGCGTATTGATGCCCGGAAATTTGTACCGACCGAACTAGGCGAAATTGTGCAGACTATCGTTGAGGAAAGTTTCCCAGACGTCACTAATACAAAATTCACGGCTGCTGTTGAACATGAGCTAGATGAGGTAGAAACAGGTGATAAACAATGGGTTCCGGTGATTGATTCGTTCTTTAAGCCTTTCCAAAAAGAGGTTGAGACAGCTGAAAAATCTCTTGAAAAAGTTATTATGCACGATGAATTAGCAGGTATGGATTGCGAAATTTGTGGTGCACCGATGGTTATTAAAATGGGAAGGTATGGTAAATTTTACGCATGTTCTCGTTTTCCCGATTGCCGAAATACCAAAACAATTGTGCAGGAAATCGGCTTGACATGCCCAAAGTGTCATAAGGGGCAAGTCGTTTCTCGTAAGACAAAGCGAGGCCGGACATTCTATGGTTGCTCTCGTTACCCTGATTGTGATTTTGTAACATGGGATAAACCAACAGAAAAAACATTAGCTGATGGTACGACTCCTAAAGAATCGACCGATAAAGCAAATAAATCAACGGCAAAGCAAAAAGCGACCGAATAATTTTTTGGAATACGTGAATTATTTCAAAAATTGGTCGCTTTTTATTTGAATTTAAATATTGATTTTTTGGGGCGCAAGTAGGAAAAGCCTTCGCCTAATTGTTCTTGTGTGTCAAATACGGAAACAAATGCTTTTGGATCAATTTGATTAATGATGTGCCTGACCATGTTGACTTCCGAAGGATCGACGACAGCATAAACGACGCGCTGATCAATGTGTGAGTAGCCACCTTCTGCTTTTAACAGACTGGTGCCGCGATCGAGTTCTGACATAATCGCATGGGATATTTCTTCAGGATACTGTGTAAAAATCATAAATGATCTTGCTGAGTATGCAGCACCTTGCTGTGTAAAATTAACAACTTGTGCAAATACAAATGACGCTATCAAAGTATACATCATGTGTACAATGTCGATATAAATTAAAGAAATAATCAGAACAACTGCATCAAGCGCAAACATTGTTCGACCAATTTGGATGCCTAGTTTTTGTTCTGTAATTTTTGCAACGATGTCTGTACCACCTGATGTACCGCCAAATCGAAAGACAATGCCTAAACCTAAACCAGAAATAAATCCTGCCAGCAAACCTGCGATTAGCATGTCGTGATCAAGTGCGGGTGGTGTCGGGACAACTTGCCATAACCACAACCAAAATGAAAGCGATGAAATACCCCAAATTGTATAAATTAAAGATCGTCTACCGAGTACGCGATAGCCAATAAAAACAAGCGGAATATTCAATAATAGTGTGGTATAAGCTGGGTTCCAACCAAAAAGCACGCGTAAAATCAACGTGATACCAGAAACGCCACCTTCTGCCAGTTGATTTGGAATATTAATGTTGATTAAACCCCAACCATAAAGGGCTGTTCCCAATGCAATCATACCAATATCACGCACAGAAATGCGTTCTAAATTTGTTACATTCATCGTAAAACCTCGCTAATGTGTTCAATTTCCATGATAACATATTGGCTAGTAAAAACATTGTTATGTTTGGTATAATAGGACTAATAAGAGGTAAATATGGCAGATTATAATTATTATCAAAGACCAAGATTTTATAAAAAAAAGCATCCGATTCGCAATTTTTTTATTGTGTTGGCTTTACTAATTGTTGTTGCGTTAGGCGTTTTTGTTTATATCGGTTATTCTGATTCTCAAAAAACAACTACACCTATTCAACAAAAAGTGTCAAAGAGTAGCACAGTTGACGAAAAAATTGACTCTAATAGTAGTTCTTCAGATGATTCAAGTAGTAGCAGTGAGACATCAAGCGAATCGTCATCATCATCTTCAAGTGCTTCGTCGAGCAGTCAAGATACTGCTGCAGAAATTAAAGAATCAGCTAAATTGAAAGGAAAAACGCTAGCCGAAGCAAAAAAATGGGCGATTGCCCATAATCGTTATTATTCATGGGTTGGCAGTGATAGTGATATTGTTACTAAAGTGACTGATGACGGTCATAATATTAGCTTTGTAGCGTCGAGCAATTAATGATGGTGAACAAGGTTTTGACGATTGCTGGTTCTGATTCTCTATCTGGCGGAGGCATTCAAGCTGATTTAGCGACTTTTGAAGAGTATGGCGTGGTAGGATTGAGTGTCATTACAAGCATTGTTACTGTACAAGCTGATAGTTTTCAAATTTTTCCAATTGACATTAATGTGATAAAAGCTCAGTTGGCTTCTGTTATGTCATTGAATCAAATTGTTGCGATTAAGGTTGGTCTTTTACCAACAGTAGACATTATCAATGTGGTCGCCGATTGTTTAGAGACAATTAGTATTCCTATCATCATTGATCCAGTGATGATTTTTAAAGAAAGCGCTTTAAAAGCTGGTAAAAGTGAATTAGCTCAGGCAATTCATAATCGATTATTACCATTAGCAACAGTTGTGACGCCTAATTTAAATGAAGCACAGTTACTTACCAATAGTGTCATTCACAATGTAGATGATATGAAGCAGGCCGCACGACTTTTAGCTAATGAAGGCGCTAAAAATGTTGTTATAAAGGGTGGTGCGAGATTGTCTGGTGATTTGGCGGTTGACGTTTTATTTGACGGTGAGGAATTTACAATTTTCCAGAACGAGAAAATTAAAACACCAGTGCCCTATAACAATGGTGCCGGATGTACTTTTTCGGCTAGTATTGCTGCTAATTTGGTAGAAAATGATATGCGAGATACGGTACAAGATGCCAAAGAATTTGTGTTGGCGGCTATCAAAAACGGTGTTGTGCTGAACGATAAGTTCAATGTTGGCAATGTTTGGCAAGCAGCGCGGCGTTTGGGATAAAGTAGAACTAAGCGACAGGCGAGTGTCTGTTGCTTTTTAATCTAGTTGTTAGGGAAGTAACATGAAAAAGAGTGACAATCAGTTTTTTAAATTTGAACGTGAGGTGACTTCGCAGGATTATCAAGTATTAAACCAAATGCTTGATTATTTTCGGGTGAGCGCTTTTTTTGAAAATAATACAGCAACACAAATTTTTTACGCTTTTGGATTAAAAAATTCATGGCAAACGTTGCCTCAAAAGGTTAACACGATGGTGTTTGGCGCCAACGCTTTTGATGGTCAGCATTCAAAGGAAGAACTAATGAACGGCTTTTGGTTTGAACCTGAGATTGTTGTCTCGATTGCCAATGGGCGGTTACAATCTAACACAGTAGAGTTAGATAGCATCCTAGCAAATCACCAACAAACCCACGATATTAAAAGGGTACAAATAAAAAAAATTATCTCTGAAACAGACTGGATTCAACGCGTAGATGATTTAATAAAAAATCTCAATGATGTTAAATCGCCGATCGACAAAGTCGTGTTTGGTCGGCAGGAGATGATTGAATTGTCCAATCAGAATCGTGCTTCATGTTTGTTACAAGCATTAAGAATGCAACACAATGTTTATCATGTCATTTTGAAACGAGAAAATGAAATTTTTGTTTCTGCGACACCTGAGCGTCTCGTATTTGTCTCTCAGGGCGAAATTCAAACAGCAGCTGTTGCCGGCACCACACCACGAGATCGTGATCCACATCGTGATCGTGAATTAGGCAATAGCCTATTACATAGTTTAAAAAATCAGCGTGAACATCAGTTTGTTGTTGATAGTATCAAAATGAAATTAGAAGCGATAACAACGCAGTTAAATGTACCATCTAATCCAATACTGTTACAAAATAAACAGGTTCAGCATCTTTACACGCCGATTAGTGGCACATTGTCTGCAAATATGTCTGTCAAAGACCTAGTTGATAATTTACATCCAACGCCAGCTTTAGGTGGTGTACCACAAAAAGAAGCTTTACAATACATTGCGCAGCATGAGCAACAACCTCGTGGCTTATTTGCAGGACCAATTGGTTATGTCACAGCCGATAATACGGGTGAGTTAGTAGTGGGTATTCGTTCGATGTATTGTGAACAGACCCGTGCACGTTTATTTGCTGGCGCCGGTATTGTTGCCGGTTCAGAAGCACAACAAGAATATGACGAAACGGCGTTGAAATTTAAGCCAATGCTACAATTGTTAGGAGAATTAACGCATGATTGATGCTTTAACTTACAATACCAAACACTTAATTGGCGCTTTAGTAGCTGGAGGTGTTAAATATTTTGTCCTTTCTCCGGGGTCACGTAGTACGCCAGTTGCATTATTAATTGCTGAGTATGTCAAGTATCATCCAAATGTGAAACTCTATGTTGATGTTGATGAACGATCAGCAGGCTTTTTTGCGCTAGGAATTGCTAAAACGACATTATCACCCGTGGTTCTACTAGGTACTTCAGGGACTGCTATTACAGAATATACACCGGCAGTAGCAGAGGCGTCAGTGTCAGAAGTACCACTGATTATTTTGTCAACTGACCGGCCACAGGAATTACAATATAATGGTGCGCCACAAACATTACCACAGCAAAATATATTTGGAAAATTAACGAAAGCAGATCTCGCTTTTAATTTGCAGGAAACACACCAAGACATAACTGAATATATTGATTTTGCAACACAAAAGTTTGTTCATTTGGCGAATACGGCACCTTGTGGGCCAGTGCAATTTAATTTACCGTTACGCAAACCTTTGATGCCAACATTAGGAAATCAGGATAACGTGTTAGTTAAGCAACTATCCTTTTCAAAACCATCTCAGATTAAAATTGACATACCACCAATCACAGCAAAGCGTGTGTTAATTCTTGCCGGTCCAAATGTTGCAGAATCATATAGCGATGCTTTATTGGCATTTTCGCAACCCTACCATGTGCCAGTGATTGCGGATATTTTAAGTCGTGTCCGTACCCCAGAAACGATTCATGGTATTGATTATTTGTTGAAATTTGATCAAGTGACCGACGAGTTAAAACCAGATTTAGTCATTAGATTTGGTAAAACGCCAGTTTCTGCGAAAGTTTTGCAATGGCTAAAGCATGCCAATATTGAGACTTGGCATGTTGATTTAAATGCTGGAACTGATCATTCACGACATGTTTCTCGTGCAATTTTAATGCCACCACGTGACTTTTTGAGGCAAGCAAAAGTGGTGCTTAGTGAAGAACAACAAGCGTTCGAAACAAACTGGCAATTAATCAACCAAAAGGATAAACAATTAGTACATGAAATGGCGATTGTTTCAGCATTGAATCGTGCTGTATCGCCAAAAACACCGATTTTTGTTGCCAATAGTATGCCCATTCGCGATATGGATGATTTTTTTACGGGTTTTAATACACAAACAATCTATGCTAATCGTGGGGCAAATGGTATTGATGGTGTTATTTCAACAGCTTTGGGGATGAGCGTCACGACAAAACAACGTAGTCTATTATTGACGGGAGATTTGACACTTTTTCATGATATGAACGGTTTAATGATGGCCCGCAATTATCAGTTACCGCTTGATATTATCGTCATTGATAATAATGGTGGCGGTATTTTTTCATTTTTGCCACAAGCCG
Organism: Leuconostoc sp. BM2; assembly: GCF_002095565.1. Classification (NCBI taxonomy): domain Bacteria; kingdom Bacillati; phylum Bacillota; class Bacilli; order Lactobacillales; family Lactobacillaceae; genus Leuconostoc; species Leuconostoc sp. BM2. Next base: position 34,269 of record NZ_MOWQ01000005.1, read on the forward strand.
AAGCAACAGAATACTTTGAAACACTTTTTGGGACACCGTTAGAATTGGACATCAGTAAAATTGCATCCTTGTATCAGCTGTCATACGTATTACTCAAGCAACCGGAAGATCTGCGAAAGGTGCTTAACCAACCAACAGACGGCACGAGAATAATTGTTTATCCCAGTAACCGCACTCAAAATGTGCGTGATCATCAAAAATATATTGGAGAAAGCCTATGATGATCAACAACTATCCCTATCAGATTTTTCTAACTAAAAATGATGCACGTCCATGTCAATGGTTACTGTTGCACGGCTTTATGGGATCACATCATGACTTTGATGATATCAAATTGGATTTGCCCGGTGAAGTTTTGACAGTTGATTTACTTGGTTTTGGTAGTCGGGTACCAGATGTCGTCGATGTGAGTCGTTTTAAGATGGCTAATCAAATTGATGATTTAAGATCAATTTTGGTTTCACTTCATTGGCAAAATGTTAATTTGCTAGGCTATTCAATGGGTGGTCGTTTGGCGTTGGGATTTGCTTTAATGTATCCCGATTTGGTAAAAAATCTTTATTTAGAAAGCACCACAGCGGGACTCAAAACTGTATCAGAAAGGCAAGCAAGAATAACTGCGGACGAGATTAAGGCGCAAGCTATTTTAGAGAATTTTCCAAAGTTTGTGGATAATTGGGCTCAACTCCCATTATTTGAAACGCAACAATTGTTATCATCATCAAAAAAAGACCATATTCGGCAACAACGCTTGTCACAAAACCCAACAAATGTCGCTAATTCATTGCGAAAAATGGGAACAGGGGCACAGCCTGATTTTTGGTCGAAGCTGTCGGATTTAGAAATACCAACGCAAGTGATTGTTGGCGAATTAGATAATAAATTTAATGCTATCGCCAATCAAATGGTACAATTGATTCCCAACGTTCAAAAAGCAGTTATTCCTAATGCAGGACATAACACGCATGTTGAGCAACCAAAGCTATTTGTTGAGGCATTAAATGTATCAAATTAAAAGTGTGACACTCACGCCGGTTATTTTGACCTTAAAACAGTCATTTAAAACGGCCCATACAGAAACAAAACGGCGACCATTAACGATTGTACAAGTGACATTATTTGATCATCTGACGCAACAAGAGGTTATGGGATACGGCGAAATACAATCGTTTGATGATTTCACTTATGCGCCAGAAAATCAAATCAAGAGCTTGTCAATTGTCCAAAATATTTTATTGCCCCAGCTGCAGGACTATCAGTTTAAATCGCCCGAGGAGTTTGCTGGTCGTTTAAATAAGCTAACAGCGTACGGGTCATTTGCTAAATCAGGACTTGAAATGGCAATCTGGGATGCTGTTGGTCATTTGAAAAAGAAATCTTTGCAAAGGCTCATTGGTGGCACAGGCACAAAAGTACCAGTTAGTGTCGCAATTGGATTGGCAGATGATTTTAAGGCTATGATGAAAGCGCAGTATCAACGTCATAAGTTGAAAATTGATGGCGCTACGAACAATTGGCAAAAGTTGATTGATTTATTGCATGATTACCCGAATCAACATTTTTCTATTGATGCCAATTGTAGCTTTCGTGATGAAGACTTTTCCTTTTTAGCCACGTTGCCTGATAATGTTGATTTTATTGAGCAGCCTTATAGCGCTAACGATTTTGTTAAACATGCGCAACTACAAGCCCGTATTCAACAACACTTGAGTCTAGATGAATCCGTCAATAATATAGATGATATCGCCACAATGCTTGACTTACACGCCGCTGACGCGCTAACTGTCAAGCAGGGCAAAATAGGGGGCATTTCAAATGCTATTATGGCGATCAAAATGGTTGATAAGCCTTGGATTGGCGGTATGTTAACGAGTGGGTTAGGACGAAGTGTTGATTTGGCGCTAGCAAGTTTGCCAAATATTGCTTTTCCAAGCGATATATCCGACAGTAGTCGCTATTTTGAACGGGACATCATTAAAGAAAAGTTAGTTGTTGATCGTGGTTATATCACAGTGCCAATAGGATTTGGCATTGGTGTGACAATGGATTTTGATGCCATTGCTGATATGCAGTCTGCCAACACAATTAACATACAATATTAGAAGGAACTCCTATGACAGAAAATTATGCAGAAAAAATGTTGGATGCCTTATCCAGTGGGCAGCTAGACACGGCGCAAAAGTTATTTGCACAATCACTGCGGCATGATAGTGATGAAATGATTTATAGTTTGGCCGAAGAATTATACGCGTTAGGATTTTTGAATCAGTCGCGCAGAGCATACAAAAAATTATTAGATAAATTTCCTGATGAGGATGACATTCGTACTGCTTTGGCTGACATCGCCATTGAAGATGGTCAAATTGATGAAGCCCAAGACTACTTAGCACAAATCAGACCCTCATCATCGTCTTATTTACAAGCGCTTCTTGTGAAAGCTGATATTTACCAAACTGAGGGATTGAATGAATCGGCTGAGTTAAGCCTGTTACAGGCAGAAAAAATCGCACCAGATGAAATAATTATCCAATTTGCATTAGCCGAATTTTATTTTGCTAATCAGAGTTATCATCAAGCCATTCCACGCTATCGATCGTTGTTACTGAAAGGTGAACGTGAAATTAGTCGCGTTGATTTGGTTGCTCGGATTGGGGTCGCGTATGCACAAATCGGAAATTATGAAAACGCAGTTGGTTATTTGGAACAAATTAAACCGGAACAAATGACATTAGACACACAGTTTCAATTAGGCGTATTGTATCAAGAAAATGGTCGTGAAAACGAGGCAATTAAGCTGTTTAACAATATCTTGGAAGCTGATCCTAAATATACCTCTATATACCCATTATTGGGACAAGCGTATGAACATCAGCAAGATTTCGATAATGCCTATCGTACCTATCAAGCTGGTATAGCCCAAGATGAAACGAATACACTTTTGTACCGTTTGGCTGGGTTGGCGGCAGACAAGCAAGGTGATCTAGCGGCCGCACAATCCTATTATCAAAAAGCACTAGCATTAGATGAAAATGATGTGATGACTATTATTACGTATTCTGAGTTACTCTTGTCGCAAAATTTGTATGAAGATGATGTGAAATTAATTGAAAAATATATTGCTGAGGATGTTGTTGACCCACAGTTTTATTGGGATTTGGCACGAGCTTATCAAGCTTTAGGTCAAGATGACAAGGCTAACAAATACTGGCAACAAGCGTCACCGCTTTATAACGATGACGTAGCATTTTTGCACGATTTGGTTGACTGGTATCATGAACAGGGGATGCGTGAACAAGAATTAGTCACAATGAAACAATATTTAAAGATTGCACCTGACGATGATGATATGCAAATGCGCCTTGAAAGTGTCGAATATTAAACCCACAGTTGTCTTTTATTTGATAAAATAAGATGATATGAAAATTGAAAAATTACCACAAGAATTTGTACAAGCGCAACCTATTTTAGCTACCTTGGAGCAAGCTGGCTATGAGGCTTATTTTGTTGGTGGTTCTGTTAGAGATACACTTTTGGGTGCGCCAATACATGATGTTGATATTGCCAGTAGTGCTTTTCCCGAAGAAGTTAAAGCATTGTTCAACCGGACAGTTGATACGGGTATTCAGCACGGCACTGTGATGGTGCTTGACCATGGTGAAGGCTATGAGATTACGACATTTCGGACGGAGTCAACTTATACTGATTTCAGGCGACCCGATAGTGTGACGTTCGTGCGTAGTTTATCAGAAGATTTGAAGCGTCGTGATTTTACGATTAATGCTCTGGCAATGCGTCATGATGGTGAAGTTGTTGATCTATTTGATGGCTTATCTGATATGACAAACGGTATTATTCGTGCTGTTGGTGATGCAGAAACACGTTTTACTGAAGACGCGTTAAGAATGATGAGGGCGCTAAGATTTAGCGCCCAGCTAGGTTTTCGTATAGCAGATGACACACGTCAAGCGTTACGTGATTTGGCACCTAATTTAACTAGAATAGCCGTAGAGCGTATACGGGTAGAATTTGAAAAAATGTTAATGGGCGGCAATGCCGCTGAGAGCTTAAAATTGGCTTTAGATGATGGTGTTATCAACTACCTGCCAGGTGAGCCATTGAAAATTTGGGATAACATCATTCAACATATGGCAACACATCAACCTGCTGATACTTTCGCAGTTTGGTCGCTGGTATTGGCCGAAACAGATTTGACTTCATCTCAAATCAATCGTTTTTTAAGGAATTGGAAATTAAGTCGAGAAACAATAACAACGGTGATGACTGTCGTGCCATTGATTCGCCAAATTGATAAAGTTTCTACTTTTGATTTGTACCAGGCACTACCTTATCAAAAAACGTTATTCGAGCTTTTAACACTGCTAGATGTTTCAAACGCGACAATTGGGCAGATAAGGCATATAATAGATATGTTACCGATTACAAATTCGTCAGAATTAGCTATTCAAGGCGGCGATTTAATTCGTGAAGGTGTTATGATGCCCGGGCCTAAATTAGGCCAATGTCTGAAAAAAATTGAGTACGCAGTGGTCAATGGTGAGCTGGAAAACACCCGTGAATCCCTTATACAGTATGCGAAGGAGCAGGTAAATGACGACAATTAAAATGGTATGGGCGCAGGATAAAAAGAACGCCATTGGTAAAAATGGCAGCATTCCATGGCACATGCCCGATGATTTAAAACTCTTTCGTGACGAGACAATGAATACACTAATGATCATGGGCCGCCCAACTTGGTTGAGTATTGGACGACCACTGCCTAACAGAACAAGTGTTGTGATGACTACGGACTTAAATTGGCAGACAAACTATCCTGAAGTAAAAGTTGTGCATTCACTTGATGATGCATTGGCGCTTATTAAAAACGAATCGCGTGACATATCAATTGCTGGTGGCTCGGTTATTTACAAAGCGTTTATGCCATACGCAACTGATCTCGTTGTCACTAAGATTGACGGTATAATTGATGGTGACACATTTGTTGCGCCAATTGATTTGTCACAATTTAAGCTGACCTCTAGTGAGGCACATCCCAAAGATAACAATCATGATTACGCGTATGTGGTTGAACGATACAAGCGTAAGTAAGGAAAAAACATGTCAAATATTAAAATAGTAACCGATTCAGCTGTTGCATTGACACCTGAAGAAATAGCATTTTATGATATCAAAATTGTACCGCTTTCTGTCCAAATTGACGGCACCGTTTATGAGGATGGCGTGACGATACAACGTGATGAATTTTTAGAAAAAATGGCCGTTAGTAAGAGTTTACCTCAGACATCACAGCCATCAATTGGGGCGTTTCAGCTTGCCTATGATGAGATTCACCAAAAACATCCTGATTCAGAAATTTTGAGTATACACATGTCTTCAGGATTATCGGGGACAGTTCGTGCCGCTGAACAGGCAGCGGCTTTAACAAGTGCAAAAATTACAACATTTGATACACTGGCAGCTGATCGTGCACAAGCATTTGTTGTCTTGCAAGCTGCTGAGATGGCAAAACAGGGGGCAACAATGGCAGAAATTATGCCAGCGATTGAACAGGCTCGTGATGAATCCAATATTTATTTGAGCTTCACTTCCTTAACAAATATGGTTGCCGGTGGTCGCTTGAGCAAAACACAGGGCATTATTGGTAATCTGTTGAATATTAAGGTTGGTGCGGGTGTGACACATACTGATGGCACTGTCGATGTTTTATTGAAGGGGCGAGGTATGAAAACTATTGCTAAATTCAATAACAACGTGATTGCAAAAATGCAAGAATACAAAGAAATGGTTGCGATTGGTATTTCACATGCTGGTATTCCGGAGGAAGCCACGCAATTAGCCGAAAGGTTAAAAGCAATCTGGCCAGACTTGGAAATTCCAGTTTTGAACACGACGCCGATTATATCCACCCATACAGGTGTGGGAGCACTGGCAATTTTGTATCGTGCCCGTTGATGAATAATTATCTTAAAAGCGAGTCTAGCTCGCTTTTTTTGTAACTAACGCTTTTTTAGGCTATAATAATTACCAGTAAAGTTTCAGGAGAATTACGAATGCGAAAGGTACTAATCAGCTTCATTGCCATCGTGATTGTTGGTGCTGGCGTACTTTTTGGTATTAAAAACTGGCAACATCATTCACTCAATCAATCATTGTCAAAAACTGAAAAAGTGTCACATGTCAATTTGGTAGCATTAGGTGACTCGCTAACCGAGGGCGTTGGTGATACACAAAAATTGCAAGGCTATTCTGGTAGAATTGCTAAAGAGATTCGTGAAAAATATGATATTTCTGTAACCATGAAAAATTTTGGCAAAGCAGGTGACCGCTCAGACCAAATTAAAAAAAGATTAGTGGCACAATCAAGTTTTCAACACAGTGTTAAAAACGCTGATGTATTAGTCATGACAGTTGGCGGTAATGATTTACAGCAATTGTTACTCAAAAATATGACGGCTTCTTCTCCAAAAGCATTGTCTGAAGCAGTTGTTAAAGGAAAAGTGAACTATCAAAGCAGGTTAGCAAAATTGCTAAAAACGGTTCGTGGTTATAACAAACAAGCGCCAATCTTTATTTTTGGTAACTATAATCCGCTCTATGTTCACTTTGCTAATCGTGAAGATTTCAATGCTGATGTTAAAAATTTCAATGCTATCAATGCTAAAATGGCAACAAAAGATGGTAATGCTTATTATGTCAGTTCGTTTGATTTGACATACGGTCAATTCAAGACAAAATCACAACGTCAAAAACTTGTTAAGCAAATTGAAAGTGATAGTTCAGAAAAAAATGCAACGAAAGCCATGACGGCTGTTTTGACGGGAAAAACAAGTGTTGACAATAATTGGATTTCAAAAGATGATAATTATCATCCTAATGACAAAGGTTATCAATATATGACATCACAATTGTTGCATGTTATGAAGCGAGAGGAAAAACATTGGTTAATCAAACACTAAAAAGACCAGCTATGACACCAAAAAAACACCGTTCAATCTGGTTTTGGTTTTTTTGGGTATTAGTAACTGGGCTCGTTCTGACCAGCTTTTGGTTCTTTCATCAGGCGTCAGGTCCAATCAAATATAGTGATAGTCAGTCAAAAATAGCAAATTCTGACGCAACATTTGATATTACACTAAACAAAAAACAAATTAATGCCTTAGTAGCCCACTATCTTAACGATTCTGATAACAGTGGTTTTACGTTTGATGTTTCTGACAAAGTCATGATGTATGGTAGCACTAAATTTTTAGGGCAAAAATTTAACTTTGGCATGGCGCTTGACCCACAAGTAACGGCTAATGGCAACATTATTTTAAAGGCAAAATCACTAGCAATTGGTAATTTGTCGCTGCCTGTGTCCACTGTTATGAGCTTCGTTCGGTCTAGTTATGATGCACCAAAATATGTAACTATTATGCCTAAGAAAAAAGAAATCTTTATTAATATGAGCCAATTGCCAACGACGCAGGGCTTAACATTTCGGGCCAAAATTATTGATATGAAATCAGATCAATTTGTATTTGAAGGAGGCTTAGTAGATGAAAAAAAGTGATCGCTCTTTTTATAATTGGTTAATGACAAATCGTAATCCAATAGCCGCGGATGATGTTCAGCAATTTGCTAACAACGCCTTTTTGGATTCGACATTTCCCAAACAAAGTACGGACTTTGATGATATTTCTAAGTATTTAGAAGAAAATACGACTTACTTGATGAGCATGACGACGTTTGATGAAGCGTGGTCAATGTATATCGCAGATCGATAAAGAGGAGTACGCTCAAAATGGCACAAATTATTCAGTGGTTTCCTGGTCATATGGCCAAAGCCTTCCGTTTAATGCGAGAAAACTTAAAATTAGTAGATGTTGTCTTTGAATTAGTTGATTCACGAATTCCGGAAAGCTCACGTAATCCCGAGATTGATAAACTAATTGGTCAAAAACCACGATTGTTGATTATGACGAAGGCGGACTTAGCTGACCCAGAACAAACGCGTGCTTGGAAAAAAAAATTCGAAGAACAGGGTTATACAGTTCTGGTGTTGGATACGCGTGATCCACGAACACCGCAATTAGTTACTAAAGCCGCTAGAAGGGCTGTTGAAGCAAAAAAAGAAGCCCAGTTGGCACGTGGTATCCAAGATCAACCAATACGTGCAATGATTACTGGTGTCCCCAATGTTGGTAAATCAACGTTGCTAAATCATTTAGTGATGAAAAATGTTGCACCGACTGCCGATCGACCAGGTGTCACCAAAAAAGTGGCTTGGCTGAAAACCCCAACTAAGTTAGAATTACTAGACTCGCCTGGTGTTTTGTGGCCAAAATTTGAAGATCAAACAATCGGTATGAAATTGTCCTTAACTGGTGCTGTCAAGGATACAATTTTTGCCAAAGATGACGCCGCGCTTTTTCTAATTGCTTTCTTCAGGCATTATCGTCCTGAAGCCGTGATTGAACGTTATCATTTGTCAGCCGATATTTTTGAGCAAGAGAATGTCGATGTTTTGTTAGCAATTACGGCAAAACTTGGTTTCAAAGATGATTATGATAAGGCAAGTGAACGATTATTAAACGACTTGCGAAAAAATAAGTTGGGTGCATTTACACTGGATTTGATTGATATATGAGTGAGACAATAAAGGCAATTCGGACACAACTTGAGACGATATCACCTGGTGATGAACGGTTATTAGTTTGGCAGCAAGATTCACGCGTAGGCGTGCAAAAAGCCATCCAGAATTGGCGGAAAAGCCAAGACAGGACGGCTAAAAAACAGACTGCATTTGTGCATAGATTTGATATTGAACGACAATATTGGGAACAAGGCTACGACAATATTGCAGGGATTGATGAAGTTGGTCGTGGACCATTAGCAGGACCAGTAATTGCAGCAGCCGTGATTTTACCTCATAATTTCAATGTTATAGACGTCATTGATTCAAAACAATTATCGGCTAAGAAGCGATTAGATTTGTACGAAAAAATTATGACACAGGCTCTGGCTGTTGGCATTGGAGAGGTCGAAGCTGCTACCATCGACGACATTAATATTTATGAAGCAGCTCGCATGGCGATGACGATTGCTGTTTCTAAATTACAGCTTAAAGCCGAGGTGCTATTGATTGATGCTATGCGGTTGGACCTTGATATCCCGCAAGAGTTTCTCATTAAAGGTGATGCACGTAGTAATAGTATTGGCGCTGCTAGTATCGTGGCAAAAGTCACCAGGGACCGTTTAATGACTGACTATGGTCTAAAATATCCCGGTTATGGCTTCGAGAGAAACGCCGGTTACGGGACAAAAGAACATCTCCAAGCCATTGAAACGAAAGGCATCACGCCAATTCATCGCAAAACGTTTGCACCAATTAAAGATATGCAATCATCAATTGCAAAATCACCAAGAGACTGATAGCTATTAGCCAGTCTCTTTTTTGTATGATAATCGACTGAAAATGAGTGCGTGGTGCATTTTCTGTAAAACCATGTGAAACCATTGCCGTTGATAACCGTGTTGACCATTGCAGAGAAACCAAAATCGCTTTGAAAAATAATTGAGGTGAATAAAATGATAAGTGTTCACCTCTCATGAGAGCAGCGATATGGATTGTTTTGATTTCTTGTTTGACGCGGGGGACGAATGTCAGTGCACCTCGTAATCCGTAGACAAAGGTCGTTGGTAAATGCCACTTTTGCTCTAGCGTATTTAATAAATCAACCATGTTCGTTGTAAATGAGAAAGCAGCACCAAGATAAATGTAAGCCACAATACGGGTCGCCATGACGATTGCTATGTTGTGAGTGCCATACGTATTAAATGATGTCCATGCACCCAAAACGGGCAAAATAGGCATTAGCACGAGCAATAAATAGCGTTGACATGTTAATCTTGATAGCATTAAATAAATTGCAGCAACGATCGCTACTATAAAATTAATACGGGCGTTTAATATAAAGGTTAATTCAATACTGACGATTAAAATAAAGACGAATTTAACACCGGAATTCATTAAAGTTGCTCCTGATAGTATAATGTTTGGTGATCAAGGTGTAGATGGTAGTTAATGACTGGTAGTAAGGCATCCAGTTGGTGACTAATAATGATGAAACGCTGCTTACCTTGAGCCGAAATTTCTTGTAATATTTCAGAGACTACACGTACTGAGGCAACATCAAGTCCAGCAATTGGTTCGTCAAGCAACAAAACGGGCGTGCCAACAATTAACATCAGTAACAGTTGCAGCTTTTTCTTTTGGCCACCAGAAAGTTGATAGACAATGTGTTGACGTAAATGATTAAGATTGAGGCGCGTGAGATAATGATCAATTACTTTGGAAGACCAAAATGATTGATGTTGGCTATGTTGGTAGCTCAACGCTAATTCTTCATCGACGGTCATTCTAAGAAACTGGCGCTCGGGACTTTGAAATAATAGCGCCACTTTTTGAACATATTGTGCAACTTTTAATTTTTGAATATTTTTTGATTGATAAGTTATCTGCCCATCAAAAGATTTCAATTTAGTTAACGCATTAAATAAAGTTGATTTGCCACTACCATTTGCGCCAGTTAGAAGGGTAATGCCAGGTGCACCAATCAAGAGTTGGGGAACAGTGATTAATGTCCTTTTTTCGGCCGATAATTTAAAATGAGTCAGTTCAAAAATACCCTCATTGGTTGTTTTAAAAATATGATGTTGTGGTTTGGAAATGCGTTGCATAAATTGATCATGTTCAAGTGTTGAGATTGTTTGATGTTGAATTTCCCATACATTGTTTACAATGTCTTGATAACCTGAAAAATCATGATCTGCCACAAGAATGGTAACGCCATCAGCCTGCAATGTTTTTATTTTTTTTAAAATTTCCTGCCGTGCTATTATATCGACATTGGCGAAAGGTTCATCTAATAGCAACAATTTACTTTTCATTGCGACAATTATTGCTAAAGCAACTTTTTGCTTTTCACCACCTGAAAGCGTGGCAATCTGTTGGTCGGCTAGTTGTTTGATGCCGACAAATTCAAGTGCCGCCGTCGCACGTTTAGCTATTTCATCAGCCGGAATTTGTAAGTTTTCTAGTGTAAACGTCAATTCCTCAAAAGGGGTAGGCATCGCAAACTGTGTGTCGGGATCTTGAAATAAAAAACCAACATGCTGTGCTCTCTGATTAGCTGGTAACTGGCTAATGGCGGTATTGTCAACCAAAACAGTGCCTTTAAGTTGAGGGAATAAACCGGCAATGATTTTTAACAATGTTGATTTACCAATACCTGATGGTCCAATTAAAAGATTGAAACTATTTTCTGGAATGGATAGTGTCAAGTCGTTAAATATTTTTGTTTTGTCGTAGCTTAAATTAATATGTTCTAGAGTAACAATCATCGGTTTAGAATATCCTATGTACGCGGAAAACACCGCTTCATTTATATTTATCTGTTTTTTTTGCTATTGTAAGCACATCACTTGTGGTTGCCATGTTGATTTTGCTATAAACCATTACAGGTATGTCTGTGATTTCAGCAGCCACTTTTGGCAATTGTGCTAAAAGTGACATCAGTTGATCATAATCACCTTCTAATGTTGATTCAAACGCACCAACTTGGTAATTAACACCACTAGCATCAATGTAAGCGATGACGTGATCAACGATTTTAATAACATCGTTTTCATTTGCAGTCATTGGCAAAACTTGAACAGCAATACTTGAAATCATGAGATCACCTCTGATTGATGCGTTGTTAAGATACCTGATTTAGCAATTAGCTTTTGCGTGAAGTAAACAATGACACCAGCAAAAATGGCTGATGAAATCAGGCGAGTGATAAACAAACCAACTAGTAGACCAAACGAATATTGTGCATAGCCATTACGAAGTAGGTCCCAACCAAAGGTTACAATTGTGACGGTAATGACTGAAGCAGTTAAGCTAGTTTTATCCCAGCGACGGTAACCAAAAATAGCAAATCCAATTTCGGTTCCCAGTCCTTGAATAGCGCCAGCAACGATGTTCATGACGCCCCATTGTGAACCAAAAACCATTTCAATTGTGCCGGCAAGCGTTTCGCCAATAATCGAAGCACCGGCACGACGAATGATGTAGCCCGCCATTGGACCAGCCATTAACCATGGACCAATTGTTGCATCATTAGCATATGGACTTAAACCCATAGGCGTTAATATTGCTGCAATGACGTTATAAGCAAATGCCCAAGCCCAGAAAATAAAACCGAAAAACACCGCGATGAGCGCGATAAAGATAACGTCACGTAGTGACCATTTTGTATGCATGTTGCACACCTCCGAATTTGTTGTGAAAACACCGCAATGAGGTTAGACATACAAAAAGCCAATCTCCATAGGAAGATTGGCTTTGACATAATATCAATTACAAATGCTAAAACAGACTGACGATTAGTAGCTTGTGTCTGTATAGAATTAATATTCAAGTAAATCTCCCTACGCTAGTACGATCTAGATCAGGTTATATGGGTATTATCTCAGCCATTCGGCACCCCAGACTTTGGTGTTTTCAATTGTTTGTGATTATCTCACAAACAGAGTGTACCACAATCCATTTTTACCTGCAATAGATGAAAGTCGTTTGGCTTGCAAAAACGGCACCTATGGGTATACTTATTACGCATGAGTTAAAATTAAAAAAGTTATATTTAGGAGTAGTATTGAGATGCTTTATTTTATTGGATTGGCTGCTGGATTTTTATTAGCTAATCAAAGTGCTATTAATGCAAAATTAGGTGCAGCGGTACGTTCACCATTTAGGTCGAGTTTAATTTCATTTTCAGTCGGGACAATATTTCTGATCGCCGTCTTTTTGGGGACCAATCAACACATTGTTCCTATTGGCACTGTTTTATCGCATAACCCGTGGTGGATTTGGTTGGGCGGAATTTTGGGTGTCTTCTTTTTAACATCTAACATTTTAATGTTTCCCAAATTAGGGGCAATTCAAACGATTATTTTGCCCATTTTAGGTCAAGTTTTGATGGGAGAAGTGATTGATATCTTTGGGCTTTTTGGGGCACAGCAGCATCCTTTGACATGGCTTAAGTCTATGGGAATTTTGATTTTATTCTTAGGTATTTACATTGCTGTTGTGTTGGCCAGCCGTGGGGTTGCTAAAATTGAAGAAAAAAGCGACAAAGATCATGAAAATGCCGTTACGTTGAATTTATGGCGTTTGTGGGGGATAGTGGCAGGTGCTATTTCAGCTATTCAACAAGCCATTAATGGCCACTTTGGCCAATTAATGCATTCCTCAGTCGGAGCCTCGGTGTTTTCTTTTTTGACAGGCACAATCTTGATTCTTCTGGTTGTGATTATTCGTGATAAGTCCTTTTTGCCAAAAGAATTTCATGCGAATGGGCAGCCGTTTTGGTTGTTCATTGGCGGTGTATTAGGTGCTGCATTTGTTTTTGCAGCCGCCTATTTAGTCCCACAACTTGGTACGGGGGTAACAGTTACTTTGGGCTTATTTGGTTCAATCGTTGGATCAATGGCTGTTACACAATTTGGTTGGTGGCGTTCACCGCAAAGACAAGTCACAAGGGCTCAAATATTTGGTATTATGGCGATGGCAATTGGTGTGTTATTGATAAAATTTGGATAAGGAAAGTCAGCGCGTAGCTGGCTTTTTTGCTATACTGATAGGAGTAAAAAAATTTTTTTAGGGAACATTATGGATAGTATTCATCTTTCGCCACGCCTTGAAGCGGTGGCTAAACATGTGCCACAAGGCGCAATAATTGCTGATATAGGTTCAGATCATGCCTATTTACCCGCACATTTAATCTTGAACAATCATGTCCAGCATGCCATAGCTGGTGAAGTCGCTCAAGGGCCGTTTGAAAATGTTCAACATGAAATTAACAAACGACATCTGAATGGCAAACTTGAGGCGCGATTAGCGAATGGTTTAGCTGCCATTGACATAGCTGATAAGGTTGACACGGTTGTAATTGCTGGCATGGGTGGGATTTTGATTCAAGACATTTTGTCAGCTGGTCAGTCAAAAAATCATCAGTACAATACTTTGATTTTACAACCAAATACTGATGAGAATGTTGTCAGATCATGGTTAAACAACAATCACTATTTGATTATAGCGGAAGACATTGTTCAGGAAGGTTCGCATTTTTATGAAGTGATCGTTGCCACGCCTGGTGAATCCAAATTATCTGAGCGTGAGATTGATTTTGGTCCGTATCTGTTGCAATCAAAATCACCAATTTTTGTTGCCAAGTGGCAAAAAGAATGTGATCGTATCAAAGTTATTTTGGCGCATTTGGAAAATTCAGGCAACCAAGACACGCCAACCTACACAAAATGGCAAACAACTTATGATCGTATCAAGGAGATGATATCGTGATTGCACAAGAATTAATTGATCAAATTGAACAGTTTGCGCCACTTTCCTTGGCAGAAGCAGGTGACCCCACTGGTTTACAAATTGGTAATCCGAATCAACAAATTAGTCGCGTTATGACAACATTAGATGTGCGACCTGAGGTCGTCAAGGAAGCCATTGCTGCTAAGGTAGATTTCATTTGGGCACATCATGAGGCAATGTTTTTCCCAGCTAAAAACTTAGATTTATCCGTCCCACAAAATCAAATGTATGCAGATCTTATTACCCATCAAATTGTGGTTTATGCATCACATACCAATTTGGATAACGCTTTTGGTGGGATGAATGATTGGTTGTCGGCAGCACTTAATATTGAGCACACAGTGCCTTTAATCCCTAATGCAGATGGTAAAACAGGATTAGGTCGGATTGGTAAGTTAAAGAAACCATTGACAGTAGCAAATTTTGCGAAACAAATGCGTGATATTTTTCACGTTGAAGCTGTTCGTGTCATAGCCAATGACCTTAATCGTGTCATTTCAACGGTGGCAGTTCTAGGTGGAGATGGTGGTAAATTTTGGCAAACAGCTAAACAATCAGGAGCTGATGCTTTTGTTACTGCTGATGTATATTATCATGTTGGCCATGACATCTTAGCAGATGATTTTGTAGTCATTGATCCGGATCATCACATGGAAGCCATTGCTAATCAAAAAATGGCTGAGCAAATAAAAGCATGGTGTGATGACCAGCTTGATGTTTTTGCCACCAAGCTGAATACAGATCCTTATACGTATATTTTGGGACCGTCCGGACAGCAGCAGTCGACCAAAAAGGAGTGAAAATATGACAAAATACCCAGAACTAACAGACCGATTTTTGAAATACGTCAAAATTGATACGCAGTCAGACGAAAATTCAACGACGGTGCCTTCTTCGCCCAAAGAAGTGGCGTTTTTAGCTGAATTGGCTGAAGAATTGAAGCGCATTGGCCTTGAAAATGTGCGTACTATGGCTGATGGTTATGTGTTTGCCGAACTGTCAAGTAACATTGAAAATGCAAACATACCTACAATCGGTTTCATTGCCCATGTAGATACCGCTGACTTCAATGGGGCCAATGTGAATCCTCAAATTGTTGCTGATTATGATGGCCAATCTGCCATTAAGCTTGGGACAAGTGGTTACGAACTAAATCCGTCTGAATTTCCAAGTTTAAAAAAGTACGTTGGGCACACGTTAATCACAACCGATGGTACGACACTTTTGGGTGCTGATGACAAAGCCGGAGATGCTGAAATTATCACAGCAGCAGCATATTTAATTGCTCACCCAGAAATCAAGCATGGTGATTTACGTTTTGCATTTGGTCCTGATGAAGAAATTGGTATTGGCGCAGATAACTTTGATGTTGCTGCTTTTGGTGCAGACTTTGCATACACGATGGATGGCGGCCCATTAGGTGAATTAGAGTGGGAAACCTTCAACGCGGCAGCCGCTACAATCAATATTAAAGGACGCAACGTGCACCCAGGAACAGCAAAAGATGCTATGATTAACGCTATTCAAGTGGCGTTTGATTTTCATGCAGAATTGCCCGTACATGATCGCCCAGAACATACTGAAGGCGTTGAAGGCTTTTGGCACGTCATCTCAATTGAAGGAAATCCAGAATCGGCAACAATGCGTTATATTGTGAGAGATCATGATCGTACAATATTTGAAACACGTAAGCAGAAGTTAATGGATATCGCTGCAACTTTTAATCAAAAATTTGGTGAGGATCGGATTTCAGTGACACTCAATGATCAATATCACAATATGGGTGAAGTGCTCAAAAATGATATGAAATCGGTTGAGTTAGCTGAAGAGGCAATGAAAAAGTTAAACATTAAACCTATCATTGAACCGGTTCGTGGCGGAACAGATGGCTCAAAGATCACTTTCTTGGGGCTACCAACGCCAAATATTTTTGCAGGTGGCGAGAATATGCATGGTCGCTTTGAATATGTTTCCACAACTGTTATGGAGCAGGCAACAGATGTTATTTTAGAAATTGTGACATTGGCCGCTGCAGAAAAGTAATAAAAAAGAAGCCGTATCGGCTTCTTTTTTGATGTGATGATGTGAATTGAAATTATTGTTCAGATGATATTTCCTTAGGCGCTGCTGAACCTGAAATAGCTGGAATTGCCACGAGGGCAACTTCTCCAACAACGATAGCAATAACTGCGACACCAATGTAGTTATAAGTTCCTAAAGTTAGTTGAGAAACAATGTACCCTAGGATTTCGCCAAATATTGCCGACCAAATGGCCACCATGATATATTTCATAATTTTCACCTCTTTACTTAAAGTTATAATACACTTAGATTTGATTAAGTGCAACCCATTTACTACAAAATCCTGTATAATTAAGTAAATAAAACAGATGTTCGTATTAGGGAGGAAAAATGTACGCACCGCTTCAGATTTTGAGCAGTTATAGCTTACTAAAAAATCCAAATACAATTGAACAAATTTTACAGACAGCTAAGTCACGTGGTTATGAGGCAGTTGCGTTGACAGATGTTAATGTCATGTATGGGGCAGTTGCGTGGTATCGCAGTGCTCAGAAATATCAGATTAAACCTTTATTTGGACTGACATTAATGGTGAATGGCTTAGTCAATACTGCCACTACTTTCCCTTTGGTATTGATTGCCGAAAATCAAACTGGGTATCAGAATCTGATGTGGTTGTCTTCAGCACGCATGACAAATGATTCTGAAATGTTATTTTCAACTTTAGTCGATCATTTATCAGGCATCAACGTCATTTTGCCAAGTACAAGTGAGCTTAGCCAATTGATTAGTGCTGAGTATGAAGCAACTGGTGATTACTGGCAACAACTGATTCAGTTAATTGATTCAAGTCATTTATACCTTGGCATTAATACACAAATGGCACCAAAGACGCAAGAACAATTAATTGCATTCAGTAAGCAAAACAATACGCAAATTATTGCGGCTGATGACGTTGATTATTTAAATCCTGACGATGATTTTACGTCACAAGTACTCAAGGCGATTGACTCTAATTCCAAATTAACGGACATTGTGTCAATGTCGCATCAACGTGGTACTCATATTTTACAAGATATTTCAGCAATTCAGTCGGCCTATGCAGCGAACGCTGATTTGCAGAAAGCTTATCAAGCCAATGAACAATTAGTTCAAAAGAGCCAAGTATCCATTTCGTTTTCCGAGACAGCTTTGCCACCATTCCAAACGCCACAAGGGTTAAGTAGTTCACAATTTTTGAGACAAACTGCGTTTGACGGCCTCAAAAAGCGTTTACAAAAGCGTGATGTATCTGTTGCACAGTATGAAAAACGGTTGTCGCATGAATTAGATGTTATTGATCAGCTTGGTTTCAGTGATTACTTTTTGATTGTTTGGGATATTGTCAATTTTGCTTCAAATAATCATATTCAAACTGGACCGGGGCGTGGGTCTGCTGCCGGTTCTTTGGTTGCTTATAGTTTAAGAATTACGGATGTAGATCCAATCCAATTCAATTTATTGTTTGAGCGATTTTTAAATGCTGAACGTGTTCAAATGCCTGATATTGATATTGATTGGCCACCTAGCCAACGTGAGGCAGTTTTTGAGTATCTTCATCAAAAGTATGGCAAACGTAATTTTGGTCAGATTATCACATTTGGTACGTTGGCAGCTAAGCAAGCGTTGCGAGATGTTGGGCGTGTCTTTGGTTTGACGGTACCGACATTGAGCAAATTGAGCTCTAGCATACCGGATGGTAAAAACGGTCGCAAAGTTTCAATTGCGTCAGCCTTAAAAGAGCCCAAATTATTAGCAACCATTCAAACGATTGATCATGGTGACTTGCTACTCAAAACGGCCCGTCAAATTGAAGGACTGCCCAAAAATTATTCTACCCACGCCGCAGGCGTTGTGTTGAGTGCTCGGCCACTAGTAAATACATTACCAGTTCAGTCAGGAACTGAGGGGCGATTATTAACACAGTTTGAAAAAGATACTGTTGAGCAACTCGGCCTACTGAAAATTGATATTTTGGGATTGCAAAATTTAACTATCCTGAGTCAAGCGCTATATCACGCTCGGCAACACCTGCCACAAAACTTCGATATTAGTCAAATTCCATTAGATGACGAGCAAACAATTGCGTTGTTTGCTAAAGGTGATACAAACGGTGTCTTTCAATTTGAATCTTCTGGTATTAAGCACGTCCTGCGTGATTTGAAGCCGGTGATGTTTGAGCATATCGTTGCCGTTAATGCTTTATATCGTCCTGGCCCTTCGCAAAACATTCACCAGTTTGTAGCGCGTCGTCATGGCCGTGAACTGGTCACTATTCCTGATCCAACGCTAAAAACAATTTTGGCACCGACATTTGGTATTATTGTTTATCAAGAGCAGGTAATGTTGGTTGCTGAAACCTATGCTGGTTTTACACTAGGTGAAGCTGACGTTTTACGTAGCGCTATGTCCAAAAAGAAACTAGACAAAATGCAGGCTTTGCATGAGCAATTTATTGATGGTGCAACGAAAAACGGTCATACTGAAGCTCAGGCTGAGAAAATTTTTTCCTATGTTGATGAGTTTGCTAATTATGGCTTTAATCGCTCTCATGCCGTTGCATATAGTAAATTAGCATTTCAACTTGCCTACATGAAAGCGC
The DNA here is from genome assembly GCF_002095565.1 of Leuconostoc sp. BM2. Taxonomy (NCBI): domain Bacteria; kingdom Bacillati; phylum Bacillota; class Bacilli; order Lactobacillales; family Lactobacillaceae; genus Leuconostoc; species Leuconostoc sp. BM2. Next base: position 53,360 of record NZ_MOWQ01000005.1, read on the forward strand.
ATTATCCTGTTGCATTTTATACGGCACTTTTAAATGCTAATATCGGTGATCAACGCAAGGTACAGCAGTATGTGTCTGAGGCTAAATCACGAGGGATAGTTGTTTTAGCCCCGAACATTAATTTATCGCAGCGATTTTGGACATCCAATGATGGTCAACTGCAAATGGGATTAAACAACATTCGTGGTATTCGCAGCGATTTTGTTAAGGCTGTTCTAGATGAGCGACAACAAGGAAACTTCCAAACCATTCAGTCGTTTGTACGAAGAATGCCTGAAAAGATGCGGAAAACAGAAACATTAGCGCAACTCGCTTATTCAGGCGCGTTAGATGGATTTGGTTACAATCGTAATGAATTGATTGAAAATAGTAATAGTTTGATTGAAGGTGCGGCATTTGGTGACCTCATCTTACAAGAAACAAAAATTAAAAAATTTCCTGAATTACCATTACAAGAAAGATTAGAACGCGAAAAGCAAGCCATCGGTGTCAATTTATCTGGTCATCCGCTTGACGCCTACCGAGAGTTAATCCTCAATGAAAATTACAACCTGATTGGTGATTTAACAGTGCCAGATAAATCGGTCCGTTTTTTAGGAATTGTGGATAAAATACGACAAATTCGTACAAAAAAAGGTGATGATATGGCATTTGCTACCATATCAGACTTAACAGGCGCTATTAGTGTCACGATTTTTCCAAATTTGTTTAAAAACATTCAAAATATCTTAAATGTTGGTACAGTTCTTCAATTTATTGGCAAATCAGAGGTAGATTCTCGTGGTGAATTAGCAATTGTTGCAAATCAAATTCAAACAATAACAAAGCCACACTCAAAAGGAACGTGGTACTTGCAGTTTGATGTTGCGCACGACACACCAGATAATCGAAAAAAGTTGATCAAGGTATTAGCGAAACATCATGGTAATAATCCAGTCATCATTCACTGGCAACAAGAGGGTAAGAATCAACAATTAGATGAATCTTTTTGGATGACTGATGAAACCGTTATCATACTTGAAGTAGCGCCAATCATAGGCGAAGAAAACGTTATATTCAGAAAAACTCGTTGATATTATGACTTGTACAAATGCTTAAGAATGTATAAAATAGAGTTTGGGTAAAGTTGCACAAGCAACAACCAAGATAATTAAGGAGCTATTTAACCATGAAAAAGACGAAAATCGTCTCAACACTTGGTCCGTCATCATCTGATGTCGAAACAATTGTCAAGTTGATCCAAGCTGGAGCCAATGTGTTCCGTTTCAACTTTTCACACGGTGACCACGAAGAACATTTGGGTCGCATGAATGCAGTTCACGAAGCCGAAAAGATTACTGGTAAGACAGTAGGTCTATTGTTGGATACTAAGGGTGCCGAAATCCGTACAACAAAGCAAGCCGATGGAAAAATTGAATTCCATACTGGTGATACTTTGCGCATTGCAATGGATGAAAACCTTGAAGGCACAAAAGACAAGATTGCTGTTACATATGCGGGCTTGTTTGATGATGTTAAAGAGGGTGGTCAAGTTTTGTTTGACGACGGTTTGCTTGGTACAACTGTCATTGAAAAAGACTCTGCTAACCGTGAGTTGGTTGTTCGTGTTGATAACGATGGTATTTTGGGATCACGTAAAGGTGTTAACGCACCAGGTGTTTCAATTAATTTGCCAGGTATCACTGAAAAAGATGCCGATGACATTCGTTTTGGTTTAGATCACGAAATTAATTATATTGCAGCTTCATTTGTTCGTAAGCCTGAAGACGTGCTTGAAATTCGTGCATTGTTAAAGGAAAAGAACATGGAACATGTTCAAATCATTCCTAAGATTGAATCACAAGAAGGTATTGACAATCTTGATGCTATCTTGGAAGTTTCAGATGCTTTGATGGTACCACGTGGTGACATGGGTGTTGAAATTCCTGCCGAAAACGTGCCTTTGGTTCAAAAAGACATGATTCGTAAGATGAACAAAGCTGGTTTGCCAGTTATTACTGCAACACAAATGCTTGACTCAATGGAAGAAAATCCACGTCCAACACGTGCCGAAGCTTCCGATGTTGCCAATGCTGTGTTTGATGGTACTGATGCCACAATGCTATCAGGTGAGTCAGCAAATGGTGACTATCCAGTTGAAGCAGTTGCTACAATGGCTGCTATCGATGAAAAAGCTGAAACATCATTACGTGAAAACGGCCGTCATGAAGACATCATCTTTGATGAAACAGACTCAACTGAGGCCGTGGCTGCATCTGTTGCCCGTATTGCACGTAACGTTGGTGCTAAAGCCGTTGTTGTTTCAACTAACTCTGGTTACACAGCTCGTATGGTTTCAAAGCACCGTCCAGATGTTAACATCTTGGCCGTTACTTATTCAGAACGCGTGCAACGTGGTTTGACTTTGAATTATGGTGTGGTGCCTGTTGTTTATGATGCGCCACAGACCATTGATGAAATGGTTGATTTGGCTAAGAAGGCTGTTAAAGAACAAGGATTAGCTAACACTGGTGATACAATTGTTATTGCAGCGGGTGTACCAATGTCACAATCTGGTACGACTAATATGTTAACTGTTCAAACTGTTTAATATTACTTTTTAATCCACTTTAAACTACTGTTAAGCGAATGTGCTTAGCAGTAGTTTTTTGAAAAATTTTCAGAAAGTTCGTGTAAGCTAACCTGCCATAATTAATTCCTGAAATTGGTATACCTGTTAATATTGATAGTAATTAGAAATTAGGAGTAGGTGTATGAATAGTGGAGATTTGGCGTGGGTATTAATTTCAGCAGCACTTGTTTGGGTTATGACGCCTGGACTTGCGTTGTTTTATGGTGGATTAGGTGAAAGACGTAATTTGTTACATACAATGTTTGTGCCAATTATGATTATTGGTATTGCAACATTGGTGTGGTTTGTCATTGGATATTCTCTTGCTTTTGGTGGTTCTGGTAGTGTCATTGGTAATTTTAAGCACTTGTTTATGACAAATGTTTCCTTCACACACTCCACTAAGAGTTTAACGATTCCTGATGGTGCTTTTGCACTATTTCAAGGTATGTTTCCAATAATTACAGCTGCAATCATTACCGGCTCTGTTATTGGTCGTGTTCGTATCAAGGCAATGCTTGTGTTCATCACTTTGTGGTTGATTTTTATTTATTCGCCACTAGCTCATATGGTTTGGGGCGGCGGATTACTTGCACAATTGGGTGCAATTGATTTTGCTGGTGGTACAGTTGTTCATATTTCCAGTGGTGTTACTGGTCTGGTATTGGCATTAATGATTGGGCACCGTCATAATGATCAACATGTACCCGTTCGACCTTCTTATGTTTTAATCGGTGGCGCTTTACTTTGGGTTGGTTGGTTTGGCTTCAACTCAGGATCAGCATTAGCGGCCAATGGAACGGCTGTTTTAGCACTGGTAAACACATGGTTGGCGTCTGCAGTTGCGGTATTAACTTGGGGATTAGCTGAATATCAATGGCACAAACGCGCGACTTTGTCCGGTATCACGAGTGGTGGTGTTGCGGGATTGGTGGCGATTACACCAGCTGCAGGGTTTGTGGATCCGTGGGCAGCAGTAATTATGGGTCTCCTTGCAGGATTTGTTGGATTCTTTGGCATTACTTTTGTAAAAAACAGTTTTGGTTATGATGACACCTTGGATGCATTTGGTATTCACGGCATTGGTGGCACAGTTGGTGCTATTCTAACTGGTGTATTCGCTGACAAACAAGTCGGAGCTGTTGCGGGTTTGATTAACGGTGATGCCTCACTAGTCTGGAAACAGCTTGTTGCAGTATTGTTTACAGTTGCTTTTGCAGCAATCGGAACATTTTTACTAGCCAAAATAACTGAGATTATTGCAGCACCATTACGCTTAACACCCGAAGAGGAATCAAAAGGTTACGATACATTGATGCATGATTTAACAGTAGAATCATAAGAGCCATTGGCTCTTTTTTTATTCATAAACTAGGACATTAACTACCATCAACCTTGCTAATATGGTAAAATGAAGGAAATACATTTAAGGGGAATTGCTTTTTGACAACGCAAATTCAGCAATTTTTTACATTTGAAAATTCCGAACAACAAACAAAATTGGTCGGTGTTAATGATAGTTTTCTGAGATTGATTGAAGAGAGCTTGAATGTACAGCTTCATGCCCGTGGGGATCAAGTTGCTATATCTGGTGACGAGGACAAGGTTGCGCTCGCCAAGGCAGTTTTACGAGAACTGACTGATTTAATTAAGCATCAAATTAGTATTTCGGCGACTGATGTTGTCAGCGCTACAACGATGGCGCAGCGTGGCACACTTGAATACTTTGGAGATTTATACTCGGAAGTACTGATTCGTGATAATAAAGGACGCTCAGTTCGCGTTAAAAACTTTGGACAACGCCAATATATTCAGTCAATTCGGAAAAATGACGTCACTTTTGGTATTGGTCCAGCTGGAACTGGAAAAACCTTTTTAGCTGTGGTTATGGCAATTGCTTCGCTAAAACGTGGGGAAGTCGAGAAAATAATTATTACGCGACCAGCTGTTGAAGCTGGCGAGTCGCTTGGCTTTCTGCCGGGGGACTTAAAAGAAAAGGTCGACCCTTACATGCGACCAATATATGATGCAATGAATACCTTGGTTGGTGCTGAGCAAACGCAAAGATTGATGGATCGTGGTGTGATTGAAATTGCACCATTGGCCTACATGCGTGGGAGAACACTTGATGATGCGTTTATTATTTTAGACGAAGCACAAAATACAACAAATCAACAAATGAAAATGTTTTTGACGCGATTAGGTTTTGGGTCCAAAATGATTATTAATGGTGATGTATCACAAATTGACTTACCACGTGGTGCAAAATCTGGATTGATTGCAGCGCAACACATTTTAAAAGATGTGAACCGTATTTCGTTTATTCATTTCAGTAGTGCTGATGTTGTCAGACACCCAGTAGTTGGGTTGATTGTCAACGCCTACGAAGCAGCTGATGCAAAGCTAGCAGCATTAAAAAAGGAGCAAAAAAACTAATGGATTTAGCCATTATTGATCAAACAAAAGATGGTGTTAGTCAGTATCATCAAGATTTAGTCCGTGCAGTGTTAGATTATGCGGGCCGCTATTTGAAACTGCCTGACAACACTGAAATGTCAGTAACATTCATGAATAATGACGAAATCCATCGCTACAACAAAACTTACCGTGGCATTGACAAACCTACTGATGTCATTAGTTTTGCCATTGAAGAAGATGGTGATGATTTTCCTGTCTTGCCCGATGAGGAAATGGATGAAGAATTAGCAAAGAACATCGGTGATATTTTAGTTTCAGTTGATATTATCGCGTCACAGGCTGAGTATTTGGGTCACAGTTATGAACGTGAACTCGGTTTCCTTGTTGTTCATGGTTTCTTACATTTGAATGGGTATGATCATATGCTAGGGGATGCCGAAGAGAAAGAAATGTTTGATTTACAGCGAAAGATTTTAGACGATTATGGCCTTAGACGATAAACAATTAGAGGGTGCACCAAAAGATTATAATAAGAAAGTACAAAGGAATAGTTCCTTTTTTCGTGCTTTAAAAAATTCATTGCATGGCATCTGGATGATTCTAGTTCGTGAACGTAACTTAAGGATTCATATATTTTTAGGCTTTTTAATATTAATCGCTGGTTTGCATTATGGTTTGGTTCGTTCTGATTGGTTGTGGGTGACAGTTGCCGTCTTTACAGTCATTTCGAGTGAATTTTTGAATACCATTATTGAAGCATTAGTTGATTTAGTTGTTGAGAAACGTTACCATCCTTTGGCCGGTTTAGCAAAAGATGTTGCTGCTGGTGGTGTTTTAGCTGCGGTCGCTTTTGAAATTATTATTTTATTGATTGTTTTTCAGCCCTATGTTTGGCGTCAGTTTGGTATTGTGACGAACTTTTCGCAGTTTATTCATAATTTTAGTAGATAGATTTTTAGGAGAAAATAGGCCTAGGCGCCGTAATATATTATGACAGAGAATGTATTTAAATCAGGATTTGTGGCCATTATTGGTCGACCTAATGTTGGAAAATCTACATTACTTAACCGTATTGTGGGTGAAAAGATTGCCATTATGTCAGATAAGGCACAAACGACTAGAAATAAAATTCAAGGTATTTACACAACCGACAATGCGCAAGTTGTTTTTATTGATACGCCAGGTGTGCATAAACCGCAAAACTCTTTGGGAGATTTTATGGTTAAGTCTGCTTTTTCAGCCTTGCATGAAGCTGATGCAATTTGGTTTGTGGCTGATGCCTCAATGCCGAGAGGGCGAGGGGATGATTTTATTATTGATCGCTTAAAAGAAGTGAAAAACACACCTATTTACCTTTTAATTAATAAAATTGATCTATTAGCACCAAATGATTTGTTAAATGTTATTGCTAGTTACCAAGAAAATGCACCAGAATGGACAGAAGTGTTTCCAATTTCTGCGACTGAAGGTGACAATGTTCCTGAATTATTAGATAATATTGTGGCAAATTTGGATGAAGGACCACAATATTTTGATTCAGATCAATTGACTGATCACCCTGAACGATTTGTTATCGGAGAATTGATCCGTGAAAAGGTGCTACAATTAACTCGCCAAGAAGTGCCGCATTCTGTTGCGGTTGTCATTGACAAAATTGCTCGTGAAGATGAAGAAAAAATTCATATTCAAGCATCAATCATTGTTGAGAGACCAACGCAAAAACACATAATCATTGGTAAACAAGGTGCAATGATTAAGCAAATTGGCACTCGTGCCCGAAAAGATATTGAGCGTTTGATGGGTGACAAAGTTTACTTAGAAACATGGGTGAAAGTTGAGCCGAGATGGCGTGATCGGCCACAAGCCTTACAAACATTGGGTTACAGTGAAGACGATTATTAATTTTAACAAATCATCTTGCAAAATAAATTTCATCAAGGAAAATTTGATGGCTTCGTGTTATGGCAATAATTAATGGCATTGTGTTAAACACAAAACAGTATAAGGATAATGATTTATTAGTTCGCATACTAACTGAAACGGCTGGTTTGCGGACTTTTTTGGCGCGGGGAGCCAAGCGGCCTAAATCAAAATTAGCTGGCGGTGTTCAGCCTTACACATTGGTAACCTTTGAAGGGGCTTGGCCAAAAAAAGAAAGTGGTCTAGGTTATATTAACGATGTTCAATCGGCGAAAATGTTTTCTCGATTAGTTGATGATATTGAGGTTAATGCCTATGCTGCCTTGATTGTGAGTTTGATTGATGCAACTTTTGAAGAAAATCAAATTATCACGCGCTGGTATAATCAGTTAGCAATTGCCTTAGAGAAATTAGATGAGCAATTAGATCCGCAAGTAATCGCAAATATTTTTGAAATTCAACTACTAGTACCGCTCGGTATTGCCCCCAATTGGCGGGCTGATCCCATTAGTGGTCAAACTGACGGTCGATTTGATTACTCGGAAAAGTATAATGGCATCATTTCTGAAGAACATTTTGATTTAGACGAACATCGACTTATGTTGGATCAGAAAACGGTTTTTTACTTAAGACAATTTAGTATTATTGATATGCGGCAAGTCCATGAAATCAAAATGTCTACTAAAACGAAACGTGGCTTACAAAAGGTTATTGATTATATTTATGAAAATCAAGTTGGTCTGAAACCACGAGCAAAAGTATTTATTGAACAAATGCACTCATGGCAAAATCAACTCATAAACTTTAGGAAGAAGACAGATATATGATAAAAATACTAGTTTTGCACACTGGCGGTACAATTTCAATGCATGAAGACGAAGATGGTGATGTTGAGACCGGTGTTGTCAATCCATTAACTGAAGCTCAGGTAGAGATAGCAGATGTTGTGTTACAGGTTGAAAGTATTTTTAACCTGCCAAGTGAACATATCGGACCAAAGCATATGTTGCAGTTGCAGCAGCGAATCTTAGCGGCAGGCAACCAATTTGATGGTGTGGTTATTACACATGGTACGGATACATTAGAAGAAACTGCTTTTTTCTTGGATAGTACCCTTAAAGTTGATTTTCCAATTGTGATGACTGGTGCAATGCGGTCTTCTAATGAGTTAGGTTCTGATGGTTTATATAATTATCAATCAGCTTTGCGTGTTGCAACTTCAGAAGCTTCACGAAAGCGTGGTGTGATGGTTGTCATGAACGACGAAATTCACGCGGCTCGATTTGTGACTAAAACCCATACAACTAACGTGGCAACTTTTGCTTCACCAATTAGTGGCGCGATGGGCCTACTCACTAAAAGACAAGTAATCTATTTTTATGATTTGCCGCGACGTCACGTTTTACCAATTCAGCAGGTTAACCAGAATATACCAGTTTTAAAGGCTTATGCTGGAATGGATGGTCAATTATTCCAATTATTGGCTGACGCTAATGTTAACGGTCTGATTATTGAGGCATTGGGCGCCGGTAATTTGTCCCGTGAAGCCGCAATGGGGGTAAGTGTTGTGCTAGAAAAGGGCATTCCTGTTGTGATAGTTTCACGAAGTTTTAACGGTGTAGCCGAGCCTGTATATGATTATTTAGGTGGTGGCGTCCAATTAGAACGAGCAGGTGTCATTTTTGCCAGCAGTATTAATGGTCCTAAAGCACGTTTGAAGCTGTTGATTGGTCTTGATAACCAATTATCCCCTGATGATTTGCGTCATTATTTACGAAGCGTTTAATAGAAAATTATTAATACATTATAAAAAGGGCTCAAATTTTGAGCCCTTTTAACTATTTAAATATGTTTTCATAGATTGCTTTGACAGCACGGTCTGACAGGTCTGGCTGAATACCAAGCATGATTGATATTTCACTGGCTCCTTGGTTGACCATTTGTAAACTAATATGGTGTTCTTTTAAGGGTGATACAATTTCAGTCAATGCACCAATACGATTTCGCATACCTTCACCAACTACCATTATAATACCGTAGCTGGGGAGCCATTTGAGCGTATCAGGTTTAATTTCCGATGCAATGTCAGCTAGCATACCATCTATTTTTTCTTGTGTTAAGAGCGTCTTGTCAAAAATGATTGTTAAGTCATCAATACCTGATGGCATGTGTTCATAAGATATTTGATGACGTTTTAGGATTTCAAGAATTCTGAGTGTGAAGCCGACTTCCTTGTTTAATAAATAACGATGGAGATATAGTGCGGCAAAACGGTTAGAATTGGCAATACCCGTTACGGGACGCGATTGCTGAACTTCAGTTGGGGGGACAATAAATGTCCCTGGAGCATCTGGTTCATTGGTATTTTTGATGTTAATACGTATGCCACCTTGAATAGCTGGGATAATTGCTTCATCATGAAATACGGCAAAGCCAGCATACGACAATTCACGCATTTCATCGTAAGTCATTTGATCAATTGCAGCGGGTTTGTCAATAATATTGGGGTTAACAGCATAGATTGCACTGACATCAGTGAAGTTTTCATATAAGTCAGCCCGTAGGCCACGTGCCATAATGGCACCGGTAATATCTGATCCGCCTCGGGAAAAGGTTGCCATATCACCGTTTTTAGTATAACCAAAGAATCCGGGCACGATTAAACGCTCTGATGTTGATAAATCGAGTTCAGCAATAGTATCGTATGATTTCGTGTCAAAAGTTGCTTGGCGCGCGTTATCATCAACCAATAAACCAATTTCTTTTGGATCAATAAATCTTGCTGAAACACCCAAGTGAGTAAAAACTTTAGCTACTAATTGTGCATTCAGATATTCACCATGAGCTGCGAATGCGGCGTATAAGTAATCAAAAGAGCGATAATGCTTCGTTGATAGGTGATCAATTTGTTCATCTAAATCAGCTAGATCGTAGTCTGGCAGGTTAAAAAAGTCGCCAATTGCATGATAGCGATGTTTGATGGCTTCAATGATATCTGTTGCATCTGTGTCTTCGATTGTTGCTTTAGCGTAACTGAGAAGTAAGTCAGTTACTTTAGTGTCATCTTTAAAACGTTTCCCCGGTGCGGAAACAACAACAACTTTGCGTTCTGAATCATCTCGGATAATATCAAAAACTCTTTTAAGTTGTTGACCGTCAGCCAAAGATGAACCGCCGAATTTTGTAACTTTCATAATGATATTGCGCGCTAATTGACACGCATCCTCCTAATCATTTGTTTGAACTATACTACCGGTAAAATCAGTATGTAGATGATATGTTTTTCCGGGTAATTGGGCCAAATCAATCGCCGTCATTAATTGCTGAGCTTCCGTTTCATCAACAACAGAAATAATAGTTGGGCCAGCACCCGATAAATAAGTACCAATAATATTTTGCTGATGAGCGATACGCCGAATGATGGCTAGTTCTGGGGCCAGATGTGCTCGCGCCTTTTCATGAAATTGATCTTGTTCAATTAGTTGCCGTGCAGTTTCGATACTATTGGCAGCCAGAGCAGCTACAAGTGTATTACTAATTGCGCTTGCAGCAACTGATTGTTTGAATTCTAAGGTTTCTGGTAGAGCAGCACGTGCTTTTTCCGTTAAGAGTTGGTAATCTGGTATAAAAGTAACAAAACTTAATGACTCGGGAAAATGCAATGGGGCATGAAAGACTGTTGTGCCATCATAAAATGCAGCGACAGCACCGCCAAATATGGCAGGCGCAACATTGTCTGGATGGCCTTCCAATTTTGTTGCAATTTGAAGTAAATCATCTTGAGTATAGTGCTTATTGTCCAGAATATTAACCATTGACAAGGCAGCAATTAAAGCTGATGAAGAAGACCCGAGGCCACGTGCAAGTGGAATATCTGATTTCACGACTAGTCGATGTGGTTTTAGCAGAGGAGAAATACGCAACGCCGTTGCAACAATAAAATTATTTTGATCAGAAGGCATGCTATCGCCGTAATCATGAATGATTTCCCAAGTGTCCGTGGGTTCGTGAATTTCAAGTGTTAAGTATAGATTTAAAGCCACGCCCAAAGAGTCAAATCCCGGACCAATGTTAGCGCTTGTGGCTGGTACTTTTATTGTAATCATGAGAAAATTTTGTACTCCGAGACTAAGTTGATGCCGTCTGCATTACGAATAGTTGTTTTAATGACGTTTAATTGTGCGTCTGAGGCAGGATATGTGAGTGCAACAAGGCGTGCATAGCCATTTTTGGCCGGTGTTTGTTTTAAATCGGTGAAACTAATTTTTGCCGAAGTAAACATACCTGTCACTGAGTACATAGCACCGGGTGTATCAGCGACATCAACGACCACAAATCGACGTGCCACACGTTGAGAAGGTTTGGCTAAATCAAGATTTTGATTAAATGTGTTGAATGGTTTACCTGGCGTGTAGTTTGTGGCAACATTTGTCAAATCACTTAAAACGGAGTTGGCAGTTGGCATTTCACCCGCACCGGGACCATAAAGCATGACTTCGCCAACGGACTCACCATTAACCAAGACAGCATTGTTTTCATTATGAACTGTCGCTAATGGATGATCAAAAGGTACTAGGTGAGGGGCCACTTCAATACTAATGGCGTTATTTGAATCCCCAACACGTTGCGCAACACCAAGTAATTTGATACCATAGCCAAAACTTTGGGCATCTTCGATATCTAAATCCGTTAAGTTCGTGATGCCACTGATACTAACATCTCCCAAAACGGGTTGTACACCGAAAGCAAAATTTGAAAGAATAATGAGTTTATAAGCGGCGTCGAAACCAGCTACATCATTAGTAGGATCAGCTTCAGCAAATCCTTTTTCTTGTGCCAAAGCCAAAGCATTATCGTATGTCAAACCATTTGATGCCATTTGTGTCAAAATAAAATTACTTGTACCATTAATAATACCTGCTACACGAGTGATTTCATCTGCAGTAAAGCTAGTCGCAAGCGTTCGCAAAATTGGGATACCACCGGCTACGGCAGCCTCATAATAAAGGTCAACGCCATTTTCGTTAGCTAAATTGGCAAGTTCTTGACCATGACTAGCGATAAGATCTTTGTTAGCAGTCACGACGTGCTTCTTGGCAGTAATCGCTTGTTTAATGATATCGTAGGCCCCTGAAACACCACCCATGACTTCCACAACAATCTGAATATCAGGATTGTTTAAAATGTCAGCAGGTTGGTCAGTAATTGGAAAATCTTGGACAAATCCGGTTCGCTTTTTATTTAAATTGTGTACAACAGCATGACGGACTACCAAATTAGCGCCAGTCCGTTCTGTAATTTGAGGTGCATTTTGTTGTAAAATTTTAACGACACCAGTGCCGACTGTTCCAAGCCCAAAAAGACCAATTCCAAGTTCCATATTTTTTTCCTTTTATATTTAATGTCTTATAATTTTATCATTTTTAAAGCAACAAATAAATAGATTTGTTATAATAAATTAAAATAACAATAAAGGAACTTAATTAAATGCAGTATATATCAACGCGCGGGGGAGCACCAGCAGTTTCTGCTAGTCAGGCTATATTGAATGGTATTGCACCAGATGGTGGCCTTTATGTACCAGAAGCGTGGCCGGAAATATCAGTAGATTGGGACACACTTAGCCATCAAACGTATACAGAAATTGCAACACAAATTTTTGATGCTTTTTTTGACGATTTCAGCGTATCTGAGATCGATCATATTATTTGTAAGGCATATGGTCGTCAATGGGATAATGAGAAAATTATCACTTTACATCAAGAAAATAACTTACATTATATCGAGCTATTTCATGGCCCGACATTAGCATTTAAAGATGTTGCACTGCAGGCTTTGCCTCATCTGCTAACAACTGCAGCCAAAAAGCAAGCCATTAGTGATAAGGTCGTCATTTTGACCGCGACTTCTGGTGATACTGGGACAGCGGCTATGAGCGGATTTGCTGATGTACCGAACACGGAAATTGTGGTGTTTTATCCAGAAGTTGGTGTCAGTGATATTCAACGTCAACAAATGGTAAGTGAAACTGGTAAAAACGCTCATGTCACAGCAATCACGGGTAATTTTGATGATGCACAAAAAGCAGTTAAGACATTATTGAGCAATCAAAAACTCATTCAAGAACTAGCTGATCATCACATGCGTTTTTCGTCGGCAAACTCAATTAACATTGGTCGACTAGTGCCACAAATTGTTTATTATTTTTATAGTTACGCTCAACTAATTAAACAAAAGAATATCAAGGTTGGGGATAAAATTAATATTGTTGTGCCAACCGGTAATTTTGGTAATGTTTTGGCGGCTTACTATGCTAGCCAGATTGGGCTGCCAGTTAATGAGTTTGTGGTTGCTTCAAATGAAAACAATGTTTTGACAGACTTTTTTACTACCGGTGTTTATGATAGCAAGCGACCTTTTAAAGTCACAAATGCGCCAGCGATGGACATTTTAGTATCGAGCAATTTAGAGCGACTGTTATACTTTGCCAGTGATCGTGATGCTTCAGAAGTTCAATCATATATGACAGCATTAGCTAATGAAGGTCAATACAAATTGTCTGAACGCACACGGCGCAATTTGAAACAGTTCAAATCGAGCTTTGCAACACAAGCACAAGTGAGCGACACTATCTTGTCGGTATTTAATCAAACCAATTATTTGATTGATCCTCATACTGCTGTTGGGCGCTATGTATATCAGTCAATCAGTAATCAAGCAACGCCAACTCTGTTAGCGGCTACTGCGAGCCCATATAAATTCCCACAGACTATGTTATCAGCGCTTGGTGATAAGCCAATTGAAGGCGCTGAAGCGTTGACAAATTTGTCAAGTAAGACAAATACAGACATTCCAAGTCAGGTGCTAACTTTATTTGATAAACCAATCTTGCATCAAAAAGTAATTACACCAAATGATATTTTAAAATCTTTAAAAACCGAACTCTTTGATAAATAAGACACAATATTTCGGTAAAATGTACGATATTAGGACAAAATAATGAACGTTTGCGTGTATAATATAATTATATTAAATGCAAGGAGAACGTAATGTCATATCGTGAATTAGATTCTGAAGTGTGGAGCGCCATTCAACAAGAAGGTGCCCGTCAAAACCGGACAATTGAGTTAATTGCTTCCGAAAATTTTGCTTCAAAAGCTGTTCGTGCAGCACAAGGCTCTGTGTTAACGAACAAATATGCTGAAGGTTATCCTTACAAACGTTATTACGGTGGTACTGAGTATGTTGATGTAGTGGAACAACTCGCTATTGATCGCCTTAAGGAACTATTTGGTGCTGAATATGCAAACGTACAACCTCATTCAGGATCTCAAGCTAACGCAGCTGCCTATATGGCATTCTTGAAGCCAGGCGATAAGATTCTTGGGATGGATTTGGATGCTGGTGGTCATTTAACACACGGCGCCAAGGTTAGTTTTTCTGGTAAAATGTATCAGTCTTATACTTATGGTCTTGATGCTGAAACTGAGCGACTAGACTATGAGGCAATTGCCAAGCAAGCACGTGAGGTGAAGCCACAAATGATTGTTGCTGGTGCTTCTGCGTATTCACGTATTATTGATTTTCAAAAGTTCCGTGATATTGCCGATGAAGTCGGTGCATATTTGATGGTTGATATGGCACATATCGCAGGGCTCGTGGCGGCAGGATTGCATCCTAACCCAGTTGGCGTTGCTGATGTTGTCACTTCAACGACACACAAGACGCTACGTGGACCACGTGGTGGTGTCATCTTGTCACAGGAAAAGTATGCAAAGCAAATTAATTCAGCTATTTTTCCTGGATCACAAGGCGGCCCACTGGAACATGTTATTGCTGGTAAGGCTATTGCATTTGGTGAGGCATTACGACCAGAATTTAAAGCGTATGCAAAACAAGTCATCCTCAACGCGCAGGCAATGACTGAAGTATTCAATGATACAACCGATATTCGTGTTGTTACAGGTGGCACAGATAATCACTTGTTTAACTTGGATTTGACCCAAACCGGTTTAAACGGTAAGCAAACGCAAGAGCTACTTGATTCAGTATCAATTACGACCAATAAAGAAGCATTACCTAATGAACAACTCAGTCCTTTCGTGACCTCTGGTATTCGAATTGGTACTCCAGCAATTACGACGCGTGGCTTTAGTGAAGATGACGCACGTCGAGTTGCAGAACTGATTGTAACAGCTATTCATCATCATGATGATGAGAAAGTGTTAAAGCAAGTCAAGCGTGACGCAGAAGTGTTGGCAATGTCACATTTGTTTGAATAAAATGGAAGCTGGCTTAGCCAGCTTTTTTGGTGAAATTATGATCAATAAAAACGAACAACGGCAACTGCAAAAAGAAGCATTAAAAACATTATCAATACATCAAAAGCAGACTGAATCAAATCGACTCTATCAGCTGCTTTTTGAGACAGCTGCTTGGCAGGAGACAGGGACGATTGCTGTGACATTGAGTATGCCAATAGAACTAGATACAGCGCCGATTATTGAAGCTGCTTGGTCAGCAAACAAAAAAACTGTTGTCCCTAAGATTGTTAATCATCAAATGATATTTGTGCCATTTGATGATGGTTCTAGCTTGCAGACAGGTCAGTTGTCAATTCGAGAACCTGTGACCGAAGTAGCTGTATCAGCCAACAAAATTGATATGGTAATCGTTCCAGGTTTAGCATTTACAAGAAGTGGCGCTCGTCTTGGATTTGGTGCAGGATACTATGACCGATTTTTGGTAAATTATACTGGAAAGACAATTGCGTTAGCGCTAAGTCCACAGATTAAACAAAATATACCCATCGAAGCTCATGATCAGTTAATTCAAGAAGTGTTAACGGTTCATACAACAAAAGAATAGAAATATCTTTTTTGTTGACAAATGAAGTTTCAGTGGTATAGTTAACATAAGTAGTTAACAAAAGTAACTACTTATGTTAACTACTTAGGGGTGGTGTAATGGAACAAATTAGTCAACTGTTTTCAAAACTGTATGACAAAGTGGCTATTAATTATCAAAATAGTCCGACAAGAAGTCAGCTTTTTCCGGAGTTGTCGGCTAATGATGAATATTATTTAGATATTTTGTATAGTCAATTAGAAACAACAGCAACTCAATTTGCAGATCAAGCGGGTATTTCAAAACCTGCGGCGACACGTATTGTCAAAAGATTTGTCGCCGCTGGTTACTTGGTTAAAAAGCCGTCTAAACATGATAAAAGAGTGATTTTTCTGACGTTAAGTCCAGAAATGTCACAACATTGTCAACAGAATTATCGCCTCTTTGATCAGGTATTCTTAGATGCGATATCAATTTTAGACGAATCAGAGCAACAGCAGTTGCAACAACTAATGCTTAAAGTTGATCGTAATTTGTAAAGGAAGTTCAAATGAATCAAAAACGAATTGAACAACGTGGCTTGTGGCTGGGCATTCTGATTAATAGCATTATGGCTGTGTCAGGTATTACGGTTTTTTTAATTACCGATATTGAAGCACTATTTGTAGATGCTTACTTTACTGTTATTACACTGGTTTCAGGAATAGTATCCATTATTATTTCAAAAGTTAGTAGCAAAAAGAGTCAACGATTTCCGGATGGTTTATTTGTTTTAGAACCGATATTTTCTTTATGTCAGTCGCTATTGACAATCATTCTATTGTCTTTATCAGTGATTACTGTCAGCGTTAAAGCCTATCGTTATTTTGCCTTTGGGGAAGGGCAAATGATGAATGTGGGACCTGTATTACCATACGAAATGGTAATGGTATGTTTATCTTTCACTTTATCATGGTTTTATGCGCGACAAAATAAGAAAATCAACAATAGTAGTACGATGTTATTGACTGAAACAAAAGGAACACTAATTGATGGCATTATGTCTTCCGGTATTGGCTTAGCAGCCTTGCTGATTTTCTTTATTCCAGTCAATTCACCATTACATTTTTTGTTGTATACTGGCGATTTTTTTGTCACGGTAACCTTAATTGCTTTTACTATCAAAATGCCTTTCCAAGTGATTAAGCTAGCTTTTATTGAAATTAGTGGCGGCGTGCTTCAAAATAAACAAGTTCAGCAAAAAGTTGAGCATGTTGTTCGAACAAATCTTACGGATGATATTTTAGTTAAGTCATGTGTTATTTACAAAACAGGAATGGCTTTTAGGGTACGAGTATTGATTAACGGTTCATCTCACGACAGCATTAACCTGAAAAAATTAGCACAGCAGAAACAACAAATCCTGACAGAATTACGCCATAAATTTGCTTTCATGAATCTCAATTTAGTTTACGACAGTTAACATCGTAATCTCATTGTTAATTTATTGACAAAAAATGAATTTTTTATCGTAATGAACCGTGTTTGACTGACTGGGCGCCAGAAAAATTCCGAATTTTGTATTATTTATTGATATCTTAATTTTTAAGAATTGGTATTGTGATATTGTTTTGATTTGACTTTTAATTCATGCTTTTCTAAAATAGCTTTATGTTAGAAAAGGGGAATTTATGATTGACAAAGCGATTTACAAGCAAATTTTAAAGTCCAGTTTTGACGCCCCAATCGACGTTGAATTTTGGGATGGTGAAACAGTGCATTTTGGGGAAGGCGAATCAATTGCCAAAATCATTATGCATGAACTCATTCCCATCAAGGAAATTGTCGCCCATGCTTCACTTACTTTTGGTGAAGCCTACATGGATGGCAAAATCGAGATTCAAGGTGACTTGCAAGAACTAGTTACGTTGGCTTACCGCTCACAGGATAGCTTTTTCAATAACAGCAAGTTTTCTAAATTAATACCTAAGCACTCACATTCTGAAAAAGTCAGCAAAAATGATGTGCAAAGTCACTACGACATTGGTAATGATTTTTATGAGATGTGGTTGGATAAAACCATGACGTATTCTTGTGCTTATTTTGCCAGTGAAAGTGACACTTTGGAAGCTGCACAGATGAATAAGGTACGTCACATTCTCAACAAGTTGCACGCCCAAGAGGGTGAAACACTACTAGACATTGGCTGCGGTTGGGGAACTTTGTTATTCACAGCTGCCAAAGAGTACGGTCTAAAGGCTACTGGTGTGACACTAAGTCAGCAACAGTATGACTTTGTCTCAGACAAAATTAAAGCAGAAGGTTTGACGGGTCAAGTAAATGTGTATCTAGAAGATTATCGCGAGCTAAAAGAGCAATACGATCATGTTACCTCAGTTGGCATGTTTGAACATGTTGGTAAAGAAAACCTAGCGGCCTATTTTTCAAAAATTGACCAATTACTTGTTGAAAATGGTACTGCTTTGATTCATGGTATCACTGGCCAACATAAAGGTGCTGGTGTCGATGCATGGATCAATAAGTACATTTTCCCGGGCGGTTATATTCCTAATTTGGCAGAGAATATTGACCATATTATGGACGCCCATTTGCAGGTTGATGATTTGGAGCCGCTGCGCCGACATTATCAAAAAACGCTTGAAATTTGGACCGACAACTTTCACGATGTCAGTGAAAGTGTGATATCTCGATACGGTGAGCGTTTCTATCGTATGTGGGATCTATATTTGCAAGCTTGTGCTGCGTCATTTGAATCAGGCAATATTGACGTTGTTCAGTATTTGTTGACGAAAGGTGCCTCAAGCACTAATTTACCAATGACACGTTCTTATATTTATCATGCAGATGTAGCAAGTGGTGTTAAATAATAAAAACTGTTCAATTTTAACGTTAATGTCACGTTAGAATTGAACAGTTTTTTAGAACATTTTTATTAAAATAATGCCGCTCAACATAATCAAAATGCCGATAACCTGAGTCACTGAGACATTTTGACGTGATGATTTGAACAAGCCGAATTGTTGCACTAACATTGCACCAACCATAACACCTAGTGTTGAAATGCTGACGGTTAAACCGGGACCTAATTTAGGAATTAGGAGTGACATTAGGGTCACAAATGTACTACCAGCAACACCGGCTGACCAAGATTGTGGCATTTTAACGCCACGAATGAAGACTTGCCATGTGTTGGGTTTGAGGAAAACGAGTACAATGAGACCAATCACAAACGCCCAGAGTGCACTTACTGTTGGGTTGTCAATTAGGCTGCCGAGTTGTCCGTTGAAAGTTGATTGCACAGTACATAAGACACCAGCACCAAACGCCCATAAACGCAAGACCAAGCGTGAGGATGTTTGATTGTTTTGCGTACGGCTGGCGAGTGTTTTCCTTTGAGTGGCTAATACAACGGCAATGTAAGTTCCCAATAATAACACGATCAGACCAACAATACGCAGTAACGTCATGGGAATAATATCAACGTTGAACCAGCCAACTGTTTCAAATAACATACCAGCGACAATTTGACCTAGTGTGGGTAACATGACGGTTTCAACCGCACCAATTTTTGGAAAAAGTATGATACAACTTGTGACAAAGACTAAGCCAAACAAGCCACCGCTGAGTAACCACAATGGTGCTGAAAAGAGATCAGCAATTTTAGCAAAGTTACCAATTATAATTGTTAATACGAATAGAAATAGTGTACCAACGATGTAGCCTAGAAAACTGGCGGCTATTGGGGATTTAAGGCAGGCGCTTAACTCCGCATTGATAGCGTTTTGTGCGGCTAAAATTAATCCGGCGCCCAGAGCAATGATTAAAAATAACATTAAACTTGCTCCGTATTCGTCTTTTGACGTTCTTTGATTGTCACAGTTTCACCACCAATAATGACACGATCACAAATATTAAGGAACAGGCCATGCTCGACAACGCCTACTTGACCTTCTAAATATTCCGCTAATGCATAAGGATTGTTAATGTTATTTAAATGGCAATCAATAATGTAGTGACCCGCATCAGTAACTAAAGGGTCACCATTTGCTTGGCGTCTTAATTTAGGAAAGAATCCTAGGTCGGTAAATTGACGGAATAATTGGCCATTACCGTAAGGAATCACTTCAATAGGTAGCGGAAAACTACCTAAAGTTGCGTGAACTTTACTTTCGTCAACTATCCAAATATTTTCGTTAGAGTTTTTAGCGACAATTTTTTCCATTAAGAGGGCAGCACCGCCACCTTTGATACCATTCAAATATGTATCAACTTCATCAGCGCCATCGACAGTCACATCAATATGATCGACTTCGTCAATATCCACAATGGGAATGTTGAGCTCAGCACAGTGCTGGCTAGTGACTTGTGAAGTTGTGACGCCGACAATATTGATATCTGCTTTTGCCAATGCTTCTAGGAAATATGACACAGTCGAGCCTGTGCCTAATCCGACAATCATGTTTGGTTTAATATATTGTAAGGCCGCTTCAGCAGCTTGCTTTTTTTGTAAGTTTTTATCAGTCATTATTAGCCTCTAGTCGTCACTTTTGCTTGGTTAGCAAGTCCTGCGTCAACTTCTTGTTTGTTGGGAATGGATACAATTGCGCCTGACCGACTGACTGTCAACGAACTTGCGAAGCAACTGCGTGTAACAATCATATCTAAATCAGTCATATTTGCAGAAATATTGGCGGCAACCGTACCAATAAAAGTATCTCCGGCTGCCGTGGTGTCAACAGCTTTGACTTTGAAAATGGGTAATTGATTGTGTTGATTATGGACGTTATAGTACACGCCATCGCCCCCAAGCGTGATGATGGTGTTGTGTAATCCCTTTGCTTTCAGTTGGTCAACGAGTGCAGGTAATTTTTCAGGGGCGGTTGTTGGTTCAGTGCCCGCAAGTGCTGCTGCCTCCGTTTCATTAGGGATGATTAAATCAGTGTTTAGAATTATTGTATCATCTAAATGTGACGTAATTGGGGCTGGATTTAAAATAGTCAGTGCGCCATGTTTTCTCGCAATGGCAAACCCTTCAGCCACAACAGCAGTGGGGACTTCTAATTGCGCGACAACAACATCAGCTTCGGCGATAGCTTCTTTGGCTTGCTGAATATCAGCTACGCTAAGGGCCATGTTGGCACCGCCGTATACCATGATTGTGTTATGACCATCATTTTCCAGCATAATAGTTGCTGAACCAGTTGGTTGCTTTTTAGTAAAAATATACTTTGTGCTGATATCTTCGTCATCTAATAATTGCTTAAAGGCACGGCCACGTTCGTCATCACCGACTGCGCCGATGAAAGTAACATCTGCCCCTTGACGTGCAGCTGCCACAGCTTGATTTGCGCCTTTACCACCAAAGGTACTAGCTTGATTTTGAACCGCAATTGTTTCGCCTTGTTGTGGCATGCGTTCAATCATTTGAATGGTGTCGATATTGAGACTACCAATGATCAGAACTTTATTTGTCATGATAGTTTACTCCTTAAGATAAAATGAGGTTAAACGTTTTACCTGAGTTAGGACTTTATTATAAATTAAAAAAATGTTTAAGTCAAGCAAATAAAAATCCCCGAAAACTACTTTAGATTTCGGGGAAACATAACATGTTTTTGTTTTGATTAGTCCAATAATAGTTTGGCCGTGGATTCTCGGATGACTAATTTAACGTCGAAAAACGCGGTTTGGTAAGGAAGATTAGGATGGGCGAGACGTTGCAAAATCATATTCAGTGCTGATTGCCCAATTTCGGCAACTGGTTGCGCGATAGTGGTTAATGATGGCACCATAAATTCAGCGTAGTCAGTATCATCATAACCAACAATTGACATATTTTCAGGTACTTTAACATTTTGCCATGTTAAACCACGCAAGACACCAATTGCCATTTCATCATTTAATACAAAAGCAGCTGTTGCCTGACTTTGTATTAATTGGTGGACGACAGCCAACCCGCCGTGTTTAGAGAGCGCTGATGAAATAACTGACACAGGCGTCACGTTAGCAGCTGACAGTGTATCTAAAAATCCGGCGCGACGCTGGCGCATATTATCGGTTAATTCATTGGGTAATATGAGGGCAATATCTCGGTGGCCCAAAGAAAGTAGATGGCTTGCTGCTAAGCTACCACCGGTAAATTCATTGGTTTGTACCATGTCTTGTGCGTTGATATCGGCATTCTGATCTAATACAAGATAAGGAATATGGCGCTTTTTTAAAAAAGCATTCACAACATCGCGATTAGGTATTGGACGGCCAAAAATCAAAGCCTGAACGCCACGTTCCACTAATGAATAAATTGAACTTTGCAAGTTATCAGCAGTAGATCCGATGAACACAAGGTTAACGTCTTCAGGTGCGTTGTCCTGCATACTTTGAATGATATCAGCAAAAAAGGGCATTCTAAATGAGGGGACGATAATGCCAATCAAACGACTATGCCGTACCTTTAAATTACGAGCGGCACTGTTTGGCACATATCCCAGCTCATCACGAGCTTGTAACACTTTTTTGATAGTTTCTTCTGAAAAGCGTTCTCCCTTATTATTCAAAATTTGTGAAACAGCTGTAATTGAGACATTGGCCTTTTTTGCCACGTCCTTAATGGATATCTTATGCATCTTTTCATTCCTTGTTCTCATACTTAGTATCTATTGTACCAGTAATTTTTTTGAAAACGCTTCCAATTTCAAAATAAATATGTTACACTGTTTTCGGTTAAACGTTTTACTTAAAAATTATTGTTTTGCAAGAGAGGAATAGGTTATGTTTTTAATTGTTAATTTACTTGGCATTTTTGTTTTCATTGCCATTGCAGCGCTTCTGTCTAATGACAGAAAGAATATTCAGTGGCGGTCCGTTGGCATTGTGTTAATTCTTGAAATTGCACTTGCCGGATTTTTCACACAATTTAAAGCTGGTCAAGTTGCGGTTCAAAGTGCAGCTGATGGCTTTAATTGGTTAGTTTCAGTTGCATCACAGGGAATCGCTTTTGCATTGCCAGATTGGTTGACAGCTAACAATGGCGGACCAAACTTTGTGACTTCGGCATTGTTGCCAATTTTGTTAGTTGTACCTTTGTTCGATATTTTGACTTATATTGGATTTTTACCTTGGCTCATCAAATGGATTGGTAAAGGTCTGGCTTTTATCACTGGGCAGCCAAAATTTGAAGCATTTTTCTCAATTGAAATGATGTTTTTGGGTAACACTGAAGTGTTGGCCGTTTCAAAGTCACAACTAGATAGCATGTCAGCCCGTCGTAATTTTACGTTGGCTATGATGTCAATGAGTTGTGTCACTTCTGCTGTCATTGGTGCTTACACACAAATGGTGCCGGGAAAGTATGTACTAACTGCGATTCCATTGAACATTCTTGGTGCTATTATTGTCGCTGCTATTCTAAATCCAACTAAGGTAACTGCGGAAGAAGATGTAATTGTTAATATTACTGAAAAAGGTGAAAAGAAAGAACCTTTCTTCTCATTCTTAGGTGATTCAATTTTAGGTGCTGGTAAGTTGATTTTGATTATTACTGCTACTGTGATTGCCTTTGTTTCTCTGGCAGCCTTAATCAACCAATTGTTTAGTTTGACTGGATTCCACTGGTTGACACTTGAAAATATTTTTGGTGTTATCATGTTTCCTTTTGCATGGTTGCTTGGTTTCAGCGCTGAAGATGCTTTCCGTTTGGCACGCTTCATGGGTACTAAATTAGTAACGAATGAATTTGTTGTTATGGGTGAAGTTTCAAAGTCAATCATGGCAGGGAAAGGCGTTTTCGCTAATGAACATGCTCGTGCCGTACTGACAATTTTCTTAACAAGCTTTGCTAACTTTGGCACATGAAGTGAACCCAATAACTTGGACAAAATAAAAAAATGTCCAGAAAGTTATTGGGTTTTTCTATGTCTAAATATTCAAATGAATTTAAATTAATAATCGTCAACGAATGGCTGGTTGGTCAAAATGG
>NZ_MOWQ01000006.1:0-76994 GCF_002095565.1 Leuconostoc sp. BM2
TAGCGCCAAAGAATTAGATCAAATTAATCATTGGATCAATGCGAGACCAATGAAAACACTCAACTGGCAATCACCACGAAAGGTTTTTCAGCAGTTTGCAGTGTTCGGTTAATTCTTGCAATCTACCATATCTTTTTGTTAGATTATGGCGTCTCACTCAACGTCCATGTTAATTCTGATTCTAGTTGTTTGCCAAGCAATGCTGTATCAATCACAGTGCTTGGGTTCAACCAAATGCTGAAGTTTTTGGTATCATCATGATTAAAAGCAATACTCTTGGTCGCAGCCGCTGATGTGCCCGACCAGAAACTGCTAGCACCAGTGGCTAAATCACTAGTGCCATATTTAATCTTCAAGTTTGACTTGGCAATCGTAGCTGATTCACCATCAGTTGTCCAATCACTTGTTTGCGCCACTGTAACATTATACGTTGTACTGTAATCTAAATCTATTAAGGCCACCGAACCAGTTGCCATGTTGGTTGCCAGCGGGCTATTGCCATTAAAGAAGTCACTGGCTGCTAACGTGCCAAAGGTAAGTGATGAAATCGTATTGATAACATCCTCTTGTGCCCACACGTACGTAACTGCTTCAGTTCTATCAGCGTACATTTCTGTCGTTGTGACCATTGCACCCTTAGGATTAAATACTTTTCCTGTGCCAACAATCTGCCAACTGGCTGCAGTTGTTTTGTGGCTTGACGTAATCGTTGTCCCAATGGGGGGAGCTGCTGTGAAGCTAGGATCATCGGCAAATTTAATGTTTTCCCCCAGCTTGATGTGCCAGAGTTTAGAAGTCTTTGCAAACATGTTAGTAACTATCGCACCGGATGTATTCCAGTCGGACAGATATAGCATACTAATATCAGACAGTCTAAACATATTGCTAAACGTTTGCACTTTGGTGACATCCCAGCTAGAGATATAAGGGATATCACTGTAGATAAAACAATAAAACATATAACTCATATCCGTGACATTGGTCGTCTTAAAATTGTATAGGTCCAAAGGGATGTCGTAATAACCACGTGTGATCTTAGTGTAAGCAAACATATAAGCCATATTAACTGATGTTGCGGTCCGACCGACACCCCAAGTCGAGAGATCTAACTTACGTAAATTTGTCGCACCGTAAAACATATAGCTAAAATCTGACACTTGGGTGACATCCCAGCTACTTAAGTCCAAAGCAGACTCACTACCGCGAGCAAACATATAACTCATATTAGTGACATTGGTCGTCTTAAAATTGGTTAAGTTGAAACTGAAAGAGTTAGGAGTGGAATAAAACATATAAGCCATATTAACTGATGTCGCGGTCCGACCAACCCCCCAAGTCGATAGATTTAAAGTGGTTAACTTATCCGCATCGTAAAACATATAGCTAAAATTTGACACTTGGGTGACATCCCAGCTATTTAAATTCAAACTAGACAACTTACTGTAAGCAAACATATAACTCATATTAGTGACATTGGTTGTCTTAAAATTGGTTAGGTTTAAATTGGTTAATAGACTGGTGCCATAAAACATATACCACATTTCAACTGATGTCGCGGTCCGACCAACCCCCCAAGTCGATAGATTTAAGGTGGTTAACTTTGTCGCATTTCTGAACATATTGCCAAAACCTGACACTTTGGTAACATCCCAGCTACTCAAATCTAAACTGGTCACACCACTCTCCTCGAACATAGAGCCCATACTGATCACGTTACTTGTATCGAACGTGCTCAAATCTAGCGTGGTGGCTAAAGCGCTATCCTTATAAAACAACCCGCTCATGTACTTTACTGATGAGGTGTCAAAATTACTCACATCAATTAATTGAGATAGCCCTGTTAATTGCGAAAACAAATTGCTTGAATTTGCTGGCGCAACAACGCCACTTTCAAATTGAATGCTCTTGACGTCTGCTGGTGTCACACCTGCATTAGTTAAATTTGTTTTAAGTATCTGCGACAGCGTGCCCGCACCAAAGACCAACAAGCCAGTAGCAGAATCAAACGTCCAAGTACTTGTCCCGTTGGTATTAGTTGTGATGGCTCTTGGTGCTTTATTTTTGGCAACCGGTTTCTGGCTATCAGTTGCTTCAGGCGCTTCTTTGACTGTGGGTTCTGACACCCCACTATTTTCAACCGGTTCCTCCACTGTTTCATGCTCATCTGTTTCTGGCTCTGATGATCTTCCCTCAGCAGAATCATCACCAACATTAGCATCCACCCGTTGAATCAATTCCTGCAAATCAGAACGCCCCTCATTAGGTAACCGCATTGTCGTTGCTGGTTGGTTATTATTTTTTTCTGATAGTTGAGACGCTGTCACAGCTTGCAGAGGGCCTGATAAAGTCATTAATAAGGTGATGATGATAATATATAATGATTTTCTAACACGCATATTTCCACTCCATAGTAGTCTAGACCCTCATTCTACTAGGGGGGGTGGAAGATAAGACGACTTTTAAGTGAATAAATTGTGAATTTTAGCGTCGAAATATGACTGAAATAAGTACGCGAATTAAAAAAAGACGAACACCGTCCGCCTTTTTTATCAATTATGCCCAACCGTTTTTTTGAAAATCAGACAAAATACGTGCTTGTTCTTTAATGCGATTGTCACGTGGTAGTGTACGTGCATGTGATGAATCACGCCATAAATGGTGGACACGATCTGATACATTGACCAATTGCGTATCGCCAGTCGCAATAATATACGCAGTTTTTTTCCAATCTGTTTCCAAAATATATTCTATACCAATCATAATTTTTCCTCGTCAAAATAGCTTTATATATTGCTTTAATTATCTTATTAGCACCTAGTATAAGGCAATATTTTCATTCTGTCTATGATATTACTATTAATATATATAATATTACTGAAAATTGGTACATATTTTTCATCAATGTTTATCTGTTAGACCAACTATGAAAAAAAGTACCAAATTATGGCATTTTCCCATCCGATTAGCTTTCGATGTGGTAAAATGAGTAAATACGGAAGAAAATAGTGAGGATATTTTAATGAAAACATGGCAAAAACTAACAATTGGTGGTGTGGTTGTTGTGGCTGTGGTCGGTGGCACTCGTGCAGCTGGCTTATGGGGTGGTTCCAACAGTAGCAGTGATAAAACGATACACTTTTCGTTGCCGACACCTTTGAATGGGTTGGATTCAGCAACGATTACTGATGAATACTCAATGGACGTCGTTGGTAATGCTGGAGAAGGCTTACTTCGAGCTGATAAGAATGGCAAGCCACAACTGGCGCTTGCCAAATCAATCAAGTCATCAACTGATGGCAAAACATGGACAATTACTTTGCGTAATGGGCTCAAGTGGTCTGATGGCAGTAAGTTAACGGCCAAAGATGTTGTCTACGCTTGGCAGCGTGCTAACGACCAGAAGACTGCTTCAGAGTATGCCTATTTGTATAGTGGTATCAAGAACGCAGACGCCATTCAAGCTGGTAAGGTCGACAAAAAGACGTTAGGTATCACAGCCAGCGGCAATACGTTGACAGTGTCATTGGAAAAGCCGATGCCACAATTTAAGAGTTTGTTGACGTTCCCAACTTTCTTCCCACAAAAGCAAAGCTTTGTTGAAAAATATGGCAAAAAGTACGGGACAACCGCTAGCAAGACGCTTTATAACGGGCCTTACGTATTTAAGGGTTGGAACGGAACAAACAATAAGTTTAAGTTAGTCAAGAATAAGTATTACTGGGACGCGAAAGCGGTTAAGACACCGGAGATTGACTTGCAGGTCATTCAGAAACCAGAAGTAGCTGTGCAAATGTATAAGACGGGTAAGCTGGACTCTGCGTTGGTTAACACGCCACAATTATCAGAAGCGAATAAGAATAACAAAGGATATCGCATCACGCCACAAGCAACAACGGTATTTTTGGCTTATAACCAGTCCGGAAATGTCAAGGCGTTGAATAATACGAAGATTCGTCAAGCGCTGAATTTGGTGACGAACCGTTCAGAGTTGAATTCACAAGTATTGTCAGGTACGTCAACGCCAGCCACGTCATTTACACCTAAAGGATTGAGCTCGGTAAATGGAACTGATTTTGCGACTTATGCAAAGCAAGACTATAAGTATAATAAAGCAAAAGCTCAGAAGCTTTTCCAAGAAGGCCTGAAGGAATTAGGCGAGCAGTCCATTACATTAGAAATCGAAGCCGATACAGATCGTGTTGCCAACGCGAAAGATGTTGTCAACTATTTGCAAGGTCAATGGAGTAAGAATTTGCCCGGCTTAAAAGTGACTGAGAAGTTCGTGCCATTCAAGCAACGCTTGCAAGATGGATCGAATGCTAATTTCCAAATTATGCTGACGCAGTGGGGCGCTGATTATGCCGAACCAACGACATTCTTAGATTTGGCTTCGACTGGCAACGCTAATAACTACAACCACAATTCAAACGCGGATTACGATGCACTATGGAACAAAGCAAAGGGTGTCGATGCCACAAATGATACTAAACGTGCAGCTGACGAAAAGGGATTGGAAAAGATTATCAATCAACAAGCCATTTTGAATCCGCTGTATTACCAAGCACAACCAGAACTAGTTAATCCTGATGTTACAGGATTCTATCACCATGCAGTTGGTGTTCCACTGGACTTTAAACTTGCAGCACGCAAGTGATAGTTGGGATGGAAGAGAGTGATGAAATTGCGTTTTGAAAATAAAGTAATATTAATTACAGGGACAAATAACCCCAAAGGTATCGGGGCGGCCATCGCTAGAAAATTTGCTAACGCCAACGCAAAACTTGTACTCGTTTATAAACGCTTAGACTATTCTTGGGACGAAGCAAAGGCTAATGAACCAGGATATGATTTATATTTTAAAAGCCTTGCGAGTGATGGTGGCGAAGTCAAAGATGAGTTAGAGGGAGCTGGTGCTAAAATATTAACAATAGAAGCTGATATCACTGAAAAAGATGCACCAGCAAAAATATTTAAGCAAGCTGTCAAAAAATTTGGTCATGTAGATTTCCTAATCAATAACGCAGCCGAGTTTAGCGAACATGATTCTCTTGATAAAATTACTCCTGAAGCAATTGATTTGATTTTTGATGTAAATACCAAAGCGACATTGTTGATGTCACAACTTTACCTTCAAAATTTTCAAGGACAAAGTGGGAGAATTATCAATTTTTCAACAGATTCTGCGCAAAATATGGCAGGTCAAATTGCTTATGGTGCAAGTAAAGCTGCTAACGAGTCAGTAACTAGGTCGCTTGCAGTGGAACTGGGTTCAAAAGGTATAACTGTTAACTGTATTGCGCCAGGACCAACGCAAACAGGATGGATCAACAAAGATTTAGAAACAATTGTTTTACCAGATATTCCGACAGGTAGGTTGGTTCAACCAGAAGATATTGCTGACGCGGTTGCGTTTTTATGTAGTGACGAAGCAAACCAAATTACGGGGCAGATCATTAAGGTTAGTGGGGGACATAACATTTAATAGTTTACTAACAAACAATTACTTATCAAAGAGATAGATGCTTGTTTCATACCAAAAATGAGGTAACATAAATTATTTAACTCAAGCACAACCAGAACTAGTTAATCCTGATGTTACAGGATTCTATCACCATGCAGTTGGTGTTCCACTGGACTTTAAACTTGCAGCACGCAAGTGATTATTCGTGAAAGCATGCCATTTGGTGTGCTTTTTTATTTGGTGAATTTCATGTAAAAGGCAATAAAAAAACCACGAAGCAGAATCTAAATCAAACTTGCTTCGTGGTTGCTGCAATCGAATCGACCGCTTTTCCTATTAAGCGGCCAAAACGATTGAGCGTTTTCCATTAGAATTACTCAAAAGTTATGACCCCCTTTCCTAGATTAAGACCATAATAAAACGGACTTTCAAAAATGTCAAGTTGAAAGCTTTGGTATAATAATAACAATAATAACTAAAGGGGAAAATATGACAATTCCAATTATTTTTGATACTGATCCGGGTATTGATGATGCTGCGGCACTCAGTATATTACTGACAAATTCTGCTTTTGATGTGCGATTGGTGACGACGGTTGCGGGGAACGTTTCCGTCGATAAAACAACGCTGAATGCTTTGAAGTTAACACATTATTTTAATCGGCAAGATGTTAAAGTAGCTCGTGGCGCAGAAAAACCATTGGTCAAGCCATTTAAGGATGCTGCGGCAATTCATGGTGAAAGCGGCATGCCGGGCTATGATTTTGGCACACTATCTACTCAAACAATTGCCGAAGAAGCAGTTGTGGCCATGCATCAGACCATACAGGCATCACGTGAACCAATTACGTTGGTTGCAGTTGGGGCATTTACTAATATCGCGATGTTGATACAGCGATTCCCAGACGATTTGCAGAAAATTGAACGATTAGTCATTATGGGTGGCAGTTTGTCCGGCGGTAATTTGACATCAGTTGCTGAATTTAATGTTTTTACCGATCCGGATGCCGCCAAAATTGTGTTTGAAAGTGGCTTGTCTATTACAATGTTAGGTCTTGATGTAACAGAAAAGGCCGTTTTGACAACTGATTCTTTAGCAACATTAGCACAGATCAATGAAACGGGACGAATGCTGTCAGCGTTATTTGACCACTACGCTGATCACACAGGTACTGGCAAGCCAATGCATGACGTTAACACACTATATTACTTATTACACCCTGAAAAATACCAAATGAGGGATATTTGGATTGACGTGGTGACAAGCGGACCGGCAATTGGTGCAACAGTTGGGGACATTTTGCAAAGTAGCCACGACACGACAAACGCACATGTGGCCCTTGATATTGACGGACCAGCGTTTAATGCTTGGTTTTTGTTGATGGTTGCACAAATTGATGACGCAAATATCAACGCGGGAAAACTTGAAAAATAGCCCATTTTTAGGTATTCTAGTAGTAGTTGAAAATGGCGCTTTTTGTGTGCTGAACTAATTGAAATTGGAGAACACAATTGACAAACGAAGACTTCATGAATGCACTCAAACAAGCCGGCATGACATTAAGTGATGCGCAATTAGCGCAATTTGAACAATATTATGAATTATTGGTGACAACTAATGCCAGTGTTAATCTGACGGCAATCACTGAAAAATCAGAGGTCTATCTCAAACATTTTTATGATTCACTGACAGTCGCATTTTATGAAAAAAGCTTGCAAGATGGTGAGCATAGTTTAATTGATATTGGTACTGGCGCCGGTTTCCCAGCGATACCACTAAAAATTGCCTTTCCAAATCTTAAAATCACCTTGGTGGACGCTTTGCAAAAACGGGTTAAGTTTTTACAAACCGTTGTCGACGAGCTCAAGTTGAGCGACGTGACTATTGTTCATGGGCGTGCCGAAGATATTGGACAAAATCCAACGTTCAGGGAGCAATTTGACTATGCAACAGCGCGTGCTGTTGCACGGACAAGCGTATTGGCCGAGTATACGTTGCCATTTGTCCACATTGGTGGTGAATTTCTAGTCATGAAAGGTGCAGCAGCACAACAAGAGTTGGCTGATGGGCAAAAGGCGTTGCAAACGCTAGGCGGTAAATTACGTGATGAATACGCGTTTGAATTGCCTAATGGTGATTCACGATTTATACAAATTGTTGATAAAGTGACGAAAACACCCAAGAAGTATCCGCGCCAAGCGGGTACACCAAGTAAAAAACCAATTGCTTAAACTAAAATAGGAGGCGCCTAAAATGGCACAAATAATTGCATTAGCCAATCAAAAAGGCGGTGTCGGTAAGACCACCACAAGTATCAATTTAGGCGCGGCATTAGCACAGGCTGGGCAGCGCGTTTTATTGGTTGATATTGATGCCCAAGGTAATGCGACTAGTGGTTCTGGTGTTGATAAATCTGCTTTAACCGTTGATAGTTATGACGTTATCGTTGAGCAAACACCATTGCATGATGTTATTGTGCCAACGGACAATTATGATTTGGTGCCTGCCACCATTCAATTATCAGGCGCCGAAATTGAATTATCCAATCAAGAAAAACGTGAATACCGCTTGAAAACAGCACTTGAAAAAGTGCGTGATGATTATGACTTTATTTTGATTGATAATCCACCAGCTTTGGGATTGTTAACTGTCAATGCATTTACGGCAGCAGATGCTATTCTTATTCCTGTACAAACTGAATTTTATGCGTTAGAAGGTTTGGGCCAATTGTTGAATACAATTGAGCTGGTTCGTCAGCAATTTAATCCAGAGTTAGATGTTGCCGGAATTCTGTTGACAATGTATGACGGACGCACGAATTTGGCTAAGCAGGTTGCGCAAGAAGTGCGTAATTACTTTGATGACAAAGTCTATGAGACAATCATCCCAAGAACAGTTCGTTTGAGCGAGGCGCCATCTTATGGACAAGCAATCATTGATTTTGATCCAAGAAGTGTTGGTGCTCAAGTGTACAATGATCTGGCACAGGAGGTCTTGAAGCAATATGGCAAATAAAAAAGGTGGCCTTGGAAAGGGCATGAGTTCGCTATTTGGCGCCAATAATGTGTCAAAATCAGCAGTTGAACATACAAAATCTGCAACAAAAGAGCCGACTGCAACCGAGAATGTTGTGCAGCTTAACTTGAGTGCTATAAAGCCTAATCCATTTCAACCACGCCGTCATTTTGACGAGACGAAGTTACAGGAATTGGCAACATCCGTTCAAGATAGCGGTGTTTTAACACCGATTATCGTTCGTGAAGATGGTAAAAGCTACCAAATTATTGCTGGTGAACGACGTGTACGTGCTTCACGATTAGCAAAATTAACTACAATACCAGCTATTGTGCGTCAGGTTGATGATGACACGATGGCAGCCGTGGCACTAATTGAAAACTTGCAGCGTGATGATTTGAATGTCATTGAAGAAGCGCAAGCTTTCGATGCTTTAATGACAAGATTGTCACTTAGCCAAGCTCAACTGGCTGAAAAAGTTGGTAAAGATAGAGCAACTGTGGCAAATGCATTGCGACTGTTGAAGTTACCAGAAAATGTCCAAACATTGTTACAAGATGGTGATTTATCAATGGGACAGGCAAGAGCTTTATTAGGTTTAAAGAAAAAATCACAAATTGACAAGGTTGTTGCCACGATTATGGCGCGTGGTTTAAATGTCCGTCAAGTCGAAGCATTAGTTAAACAAATCAATGAATCTGGTGACGAGCCTGCTGCCTCTGAAAAGCCACAAATTTCACCTTTCATTGCGGCAGTTGCAACACAGCTGGAAGAAAAATTTGGCACAAAAGTTAAGGTCAATACAGCCACCAAGGGAAATGGCAAAATTGAAATTAACTATGTTTCAAATGATGATTTAAGTCGTATTTTAGCATTATTAAATATTGAGGTAGATTGATGGCAACACCATTAACATACAATTTACATGACATTGTTGAAATGAAAAAGCCACATGCTTGTGGTGCCAATGCTTGGGAAATTACGCGTGTTGGCGCAGACATCAAATTATCTTGTACAAAATGTGGACGTGGAATTATGATGACGCGTTTTGATTTTAACAAACGATTGAAAAAAATACTTGAAGAAGCAAGTCAGAAAGAAGATTAACATGGCACTTACTGCTGGAATCGTCGGCCTTCCAAACGTCGGCAAATCAACATTATTTAACGCAATTACGAAAGCTGGTGCAGAAATGGCCAACTATCCTTTTGCGACGATTGAGCCCAACGTTGGTATGGTAGAAGTACCAGATGAGCGTTTGGCACGTATTCAAGCCATTGAACCTGCTGATAAAGTCATCCCAACAACTTTTGAATTCACGGATATTGCTGGTATTGTTAAAGGCGCCTCACAAGGTGAGGGATTGGGCAATAAATTCCTAGAAAACATTCGTCAAGTGAATGCTATTGTCCACATTGTCCGCGCTTTTGACGGTGATGAAATTATTCATGTTAATGGTGTTGTTAATCCGTTGGATGACATTGAAACAATCAACACTGAGCTGATTTTGGCTGATCTTGAAACGGTTGATAAGCGTTATGCCAAAGTAGCGCGTGCCGCTAAGGGTAGCGACAAGGCTGCTAAAGCTGAGTTTGCAGTCCTTGAAAAATTAAAGCCAGCGTTAGAAGCTGGTCAATCCGCTCGAACTGTTGCGTTTAGTGATGATGAACAAAAAATCGTCAAAGGCTTGTTCTTATTAACTACCAAACCCGTTTTGTATGTCGCCAACTTGGCTGAAGATGATATGGCTGATCCTGAATCTTCAAAGTACTTTAATGAAATCAAAACGTTTGCTAATAGCGAAGGTGCTGATGTCATTGGTTTGTCAGCAAGTGCAGAAGAAGAAATTGCCGAATTACCAGATGATGAACGTGCTGAGTTTTTGGAGATGGCCGGGGTTGATGAACCCGGATTGAATAAGTTGATTCGAGCTGCCTACCATCTGCTTGACTTGCGAACATTCTTCACAGCTGGTGGCAAAGAAACACGCGCTTGGACTTTTAGAGCAGGTGCCAAAGCGCCACAAGCCGCTGGTGTCATTCATTCTGATTTTGAACGTGGTTTTATTCGCGCTGAAACCATTAGTTTTGACGACTTAGATGCTTTAGGCTCAGTTAAAGCAGTGAAGGAAGCTGGAAAATTGCGCTCGGAGGGTAAAGAATATGTCGTACAAGACGGCGATATTATCGAGTTCAGATTTAACGTTTAATCAATATAAAGGTGCACTCGCACCGTACATAACCTAGGGAGGCAACAACGCATGTCAGAAAATCGTGAATTAACGAAAAAAAATCAGGATTTCATGTTCCAATTCAAAAAACTATTGGCTCAAAATACAAAATTAGATGGTGAAAAAATAGACACAATTGTATCAGAGGTAGAAGCTAAACTTTTGGCAACACAAGGCCAAGGACAAACAGCGACGCAATTGTTTGGTACACCAACACAAGCTGTTCAACAGTATCTTGACCCTAAAAAGACAGCCAAAAAGCTTTTTGACTTCAAATTTAGTACTTTAGCAATTGATACGTCATTAGCCATATTTATGTTATTTGCTTTAGTCTTTGGCTTGACTTTGTTTTTCTCAAAAAACAATCGTAATCAAGGCGCAGGGATTATTTCTCTGTTGCTGATTGCCGGAGTGGGTGGGTCAATTTATACAGCAGTGGTTTTGAAGTTGACACCTAATCCAAAAGTACCTGAACAAACTAATTCTCGTAGTCGTCGCTGGGGCTACCTCATTGCTGCGATGGTAGCTTGGATTTTGGGATTCGTCGTTTTGGGTATGTTGCCAGCTGTTATTAACCCAACATTGCCTGCGATTGTCTATATTATCTTGGCAGCCGTGGCTTATCTTGCTTTCCGTTGGAACCGCCAACGTGCTGGCTTAAAGGGTGGTTTCTTCGCCATAAGTCAATTATCACAACAAGCGCGCCTAGAAGCTGCGCAAAAGTAATTGAAAGGAAATTGAACCATGAAAATTCTAGTCGTTGATGATGATCTTGAAATTGCAGAGCTGTTAGAAATTTATTTAAAAAATGAAGGCTATGATCCAATTATGGCCAGCGATGGTAAAGAGGCAATGTCAAAGCTGAATACAAACCCAGACATTGCATTGATGATTTTAGATGTCATGATGCCAAATATGAATGGTCTAGAAGTTGTCAAAGCAGTACGAAAAGATAGTCGTATTCCGATTTTGATGCTGTCAGCTAAGTCAGGCGACATGGACAAAATTCAGGGCTTGATCACAGGCGCTGACGATTATGTTACCAAACCATTCAATCCGCTGGAAGTAATGGCGCGCGTTAGGTCACTCTTGCGTCGAGCTGAAAATGCCGTACAAGATCAAACACCCGACGTATTAGACATTGGATCACTTGTTATCAATAAAGACAGCCATGAAGTCAAAACATCAGATGGTGATTTGGTCAATTTGACAGCATTGGAATTTGGTATTTTGTACTTGCTAGCTTCTCATCCTAATCGTGTTTTCTCGGCTGATGATATTTTTGAGCGTGTTTGGCAACAAGAATCGGTTGTGTCTGCAAAAACAGTTATGGTGCACGTTTCTCATTTACGTGACAAAATTGAAGAAGCAACTAATGGTGACCAAGTCATCCAAACAGTTTGGGGTGTTGGCTATAAAATTGAAGTGAACCAATGAAAAAAATAGCGATATTTTTTAAGCATAATCGCACAAAAAATTATTATATCATCGTTACGCTACTGTTGCTTTGCCTATATAGTTGGACAACTATGACAGGTTTTGATGTTTTAGCACAGCGAGTTAATAGATTTTCCAGTAATACTTGGCAGATACTGGAATTTTTTGTATTTGTACTAGGCAATTTTGCGATTATTATCGTTCAATATGTTAAATGGCGACGAGATGAAAGTTTGTTGCGATTAATTAGGGAATTACGACAAATATCTGCAGATAATGCGGATATGACTATTGATTGGCATGCTACTTATGCGCCTAAAACACAAGCGTTGATTGATGTTTCTAACACAATTGCGACTAACACGCGACGTATTCGAGAAGAAGAACGTGCCAGTGAACGTTCTAAAGATGAAATGATTACTAATATTTCACATGATTTGCGTACGCCATTAACAGCGATTATTGGTTACCTAGGATTGGTAGAAATGGGTGACAATCTTAGCGACGATAACCGCAAAAAGTATATTCATACGGCTTATGATAAATCCAATCAAATGAAAGTGTTGGTTGAGGATCTATTTGAATTTTCAAAGACACAGGCTCAGGACGCGTCTTTGAATCTGACATCATTAAGTTTAAGCGATTTGTTTGGTCAATTATTAGCGAGCTACGAACTTGAGGCACAGGAAAAAAATATTAAGTTGACGCAATTAACCAATCCAGAGATGATTGTGATTGAAGCTGATTCTGATAAGTTAGCGCGGGTGTTGATGAATCTGATTACGAATGCTTTTAAGTATGGTGATGGGGCCACTTTTATTAAGTTAACAGCTCAAGTACGAGATGAAAATGTTGAGATTCGTGTGATTAACGACGGGGCTAAAATTCCGGGGGATGCGCTAGACGATATTTTTGACCGTTTTTATCGTGTAGAAAGTTCTCGTAATAGTAAAACAGGGGGAACGGGGCTTGGCCTCGCAATTGTTAAAGGTATTGTGACACAACATCACGGTGTTGTGTCTGCCGAATCGGATGATGATTTAACAACTTTTGTCATCAGTCTCCCACTCAAACAAAAGGGAGTGAGTTATGAAAAGATACAAAACTAAGTTAATAGTCGCGGGCGTGATTGTCCTAATAATTGGTTTGATTATTGGACTATCGACAAATAAAAAGGATGTTTCAAAGCCAACTAATGTCAAGCACGTGACTGATAAACCAATCAATTTGAGTGTTGATGCCACTTCAGCGGTTGTGATTGACGCAAAAACTGGACAAATACTTGGTGTCAAAAATGCTGAAAAGCAGGTGCCAATTGCTTCACAAACTAAAATGTTGACTGCTTATGGTGTGCTACAAGGCATTAAGTCCGGCAAAATTAAATGGACAACCAAAGTGCCCATTACCAGTAAATCAGATTTATCTGATCAGGACAGCCATCTTTTTTCCCATATTGCCGTGAAAGCTGGTGACAAATTATCTGTCAAAGAATTATATGACGTTATGTTTGCTAATTCTGCTAATGATGCCGCATTTGCACTAGGTGAATTTATGACACCTAAAGGCAAAACAACTCAGCAAGCATTGCAAATGTGGGCAAAATCATTACATTTGACCGGCTCACAGTGGTATAATTCTGCGGGGCAAGTCAATGGGGATGCCTTTGAAAATCAAATTAAGAGTGCTTCAAAGACAGCTGCCAACCATGCGACTGCAAAACAATTAGCGATGATTGCTAAAGCTGATTTAGAGTTGGATCCCACTCTAAGAAAATTGTCTGAAAAAATGACTATTTCATACCATTTAACTGCCTCTTATGTGGTGACAGACAAAACTGATTACTGGCAGCTAATGACACAAACAATGCCAAAGCTGTCTAATCCAAACAAACTGATAATTGAAGGGCTAAAAACCGGATCAACACCTGAATCTGGCGCAGCATTCACAGGCATTATCAAAGACCAAAATGGACATGTATTTATTACGGTTGTCAATGGTGCCGGTGATTATATGGATGAAAAGACACGCTTTCAGGCCACGTTGGATGTAGTCAATGAGGTGTTAGCCAAAAAGCAAGGGCATACATTCACAAGTAATCAAACAATACAAAAGTTAAATTTTCAAGCACTAAAGAAGACTGAAGTTCCGGTCAAATTGGCGGAAACTAAAACTTTTTGGACAAACAAAAAGACACAACTTAAATTATCGAATTTGAGTGTTGACACTAAGCTTGCCAAACTAAATAAAAATCAAAAGATTGGGCATATTAGTCCAGCTTTAGACGCACAATATTTGCCTTATACTTCAAAAACAGACAAACAATTAACTGTAAAATCTGGTGTTAAAGGCACGCAAGCTAACTGGTTTGTGAGACTTTGGCGGAATCTGTTTTAATATACAATCGATCGAAAGATCGATTTTTTTGTGAACTGATCCAACCATAACCTTGTTATTCCATTAAAATAATGCTATTATATTGGTATAGACCAAAGCGGTATAGACCAATTAAAGAATGGAGACCACATCATGAATATTATCAAAGTAAAAAACGCTGACGAAGGGGCTCAAAAGGCATTTGAAATTTATCAGAATGTGATTAAAAGTGGCGCAAAAGTGTTAGGCTTGGCAACAGGTTCCTCACCAATTGCGTTGTACGATCGTTTATCAGCAAGTGATTTGGACTTTTCAAATATGACATCAGTCAACTTGGATGAATATTTGGGACTAGACGGTGATAATGACCAAAGTTATCGTTATTTTATGAATCAACATCTCTTTAATCAAAAGCCTTTCAAGCATTCTTACGTTCCAGATGGTAAAAGTGATGACCACGAAGCTGCCGCCAAAGCGTATGATCAAATTATTGCGGAAAATCCAATTGACCTACAATTATTAGGCATTGGTCGTAATGGGCATATTGGTTTCAATGAGCCAGGGACATCATTTGACTCAACCACGCATATTGTTGATTTAACGCAATCTACAATTGATGCAAATGCACGCTTTTTTGAAAAAGAATCTGACGTGCCAACGCAAGCTATTTCAATGGGTATTGCGTCAGTCATGTCAGCTAAACAGATTCTTTTGGTAGCCTATGGTGACAGCAAAGCCGATGCGATTGCAGCAACAGTAAATGGACCAGTATCTGAAACCGTGCCAGCTTCTGTTCTACAAAATCACGAAAATGTTACAATCATTGTTGATGAAGCAGCTGCGTCAAAGTTGTGATAAAATAATAGTGAAAACGATTTCATAATATTAATAATAGGAGCGAATAATGGCACACATTACATTTGACACAAAGAACATTGAGAATTTTTTCGCACCACATGAATTGGACGAGATGCAACCGTTAATTACGATGGCTGACCAACAATTGCGCAATCGTACGGGCGCTGGTGCGGAATATTCTGATTGGTTGACTCTACCTACTGATTACGACAAGGACGAATTTGCACGTATTCAAAAGGTGGCCAAACAAATTCAATCTGATTCAAAAATTTTGGTTGTCATTGGCATTGGTGGTTCATATTTGGGCGCAAAAATGGCAGTTGATTTCTTGAATCCAATGTTTAATAATGAATTGGCGGATGATCAACGTCAAGGTGTTAAAATTTATTTCGCAGGAAACTCAACTTCTGCAGCTTACTTGAATGATTTGGTTCGTGTCATTGGTGATCAAGACTTTTCTGTCAACGTTATCTCAAAGTCTGGTACAACAACAGAACCATCAATTGCTTTCCGCGTATTTAAGCAATTGCTTGAGAAAAAGTACGGTTCTGATGCTGCTAAGAAGCGCATTTACGCAACAACAGATGCTAATCGTGGTGCTCTGCATGATGAAGCTGCGGCTTCAGGTTATGAAACATTTACAATTCCTGACGGTGTTGGTGGTCGTTTCTCTGTTTTGACAGCCGTTGGTTTGTTGCCAATTGCTGCTTCAGGTGCTGATATCCAAAAATTGATGGATGGCGCTTGTGATGCGCAAAACGAATATACTGATTCTGATTTGAAAAAGAATGAGGCATATAAGTATGCTGCCGTTCGTCGTATTTTGTATGATAAGGGTTATACAACAGAATTGTTGATTAACTGGGAACCTTCAATGCAATATTTGTCAGAGTGGTGGAAGCAATTGATGGGTGAGTCTGAAGGTAAAAACCAAAAGGGTATCTACCCATCTTCAGCTAACTTCTCAACCGACTTGCACTCACTTGGACAATATATTCAAGAAGGACGCCGTGACTTGTTTGAGACCGTGGTTAAGTTAGATAATCCTGTATCTAATTTGGATCTACCACATGAAGAAGGCAACAATGATGGTTTGCAATATTTGGAAGGTATCACGATTGATGAAGTGAACACAAAGGCTTCTCAAGGTGTTACTTTGGCTCACGTTGACGGTGGTGTACCTAATTTGGCTGTCCACTTGCCAGCACAAGACGCTTACTCATTGGGTTACATGATTTACTTCTTTGAAATGGCTGTTGGTGCTTCTGGTTATACATTTGGCATTAACCCATTTAATCAACCTGGTGTCGAAGCTTATAAGACAGCGATGTTTGCGCTATTGGGCAAGCCTGGCTATGAAGAAGCCACAAAAGCATTCCGTGCGCGCTTAGATAAATAAAGTTGTGTTGATTTAATATTTTAGAAAGGCCAAAACAATGTGTTAATTGTTTTGGTCTTTTTTTGTTCAAATTTATTAAATTTTGTTCAAATGTGCTTATATGTGTTATTAAAACGATAAATATGAACAAATATTGACTTTTTTGTGAATAAATGATATTATTACACTGGTTACAATTTGTAAGTTGAGTTAAAAATGGGGAATAAAAATATGAGTAAGCAAGAGCATAATTTTACAGCAACGCCAACCGTTAAATTTAAGATGTATAAGGCAAAAAAGCAATGGGTAATGGCCGCGTTGGCCTTTATGACTGGTGCTGCAATTATGGTTGATCACGCCACAGTTAGCGCAGATACAATAGACGCACAGGCTGTTACGCAAGTTACAGACAATACTCAGCAATCAGATATTTCGGACACAAACACTAATTCTGTTGTTAGTCATGTGAATGTTTTAACAAGTGAAAGCGCAAATGCTGCTGACACATCTGTATCAACTAATGTTCAGACTGATTCAGATAATAGTTTGGTTGACAATAGTCAGAACCAGACCGCACAAAATACTCAGCAAAGTATTAATACTGTCAGCAATCAAGACAACTCGTCAACAGTCAGCACGTCTACAACAAGTGAGCCAACAAAAGTTGATTCGCTTGACGATAATAATTTGAAGTCACAATATAGTGATGACATGAAAGCATCAAATATAGACTATGTTAATGATGTTGTATCATCAGAGACTACGGTAAATGACTTGAGCGAGGTTCCTGAT
This sequence comes from Leuconostoc sp. BM2, assembly GCF_002095565.1. NCBI lineage: Bacteria > Bacillati > Bacillota > Bacilli > Lactobacillales > Lactobacillaceae > Leuconostoc > Leuconostoc sp. BM2. The sequence continues at coordinate 17,545 of NZ_MOWQ01000006.1, forward strand.
GGGAATCAGTCAACGACGCGTGTGTACTATACAGAGACGCAGAAACTTAACCCACCAAAGGGATATATTAGTGGCACATTACCAGGATCTGCTGGTAGTATGAAGGCACATGTCGAGTTTGATCCACAGGTTGACAACATCACAATGACTGCCTTGACTGATAATGGCTACTTAAATATTGAAGATTCAGATGGGGAATGGGTACATTTAGACCCAGCTACTTTTAAAGTTCAAGTACCGACTGGAACTTTGAAGGTAAATGTAAAAAAAATGACGGCTGATGATATACAGAAATTAATTACTGAATTAGCCAATAACACAAAAATTAGCTATCAAGGTACAATGTATGATGCTGAAGTAAATGCCGATAGTAATGGTCATCGCTTTATGCTATTTAAAGATAGCAATCACAATGTTTTGAAAATATCCGCATTAACGGGCACTAATGTTCCAAGTGAAAAAAATGAAATAACAGTTGCTGTTGATATCGCCGATTCTTTACAGGTTGGTCAGCAACTAAATATGGATACAATGTTTGCGCTTGGTACTAACTTGTATGGCAATCAGGTTTCATATACGACTACTTACACCTATAAGACTGTTACCAGTGAACAAATCGTTACTGGAAATATTGTGCCAAAGGATCCAGCAGGTAATCCAGTAGGACCAGAGACACCATACGGCCCAGTAGCACCAGGGACAACAATTGACACACCGTATGGCCCAGTTGAAGTACCAGCAAATGGTGGCGATATTACAGTTACAGTAGCCACGGGCACGCCAGGGATTGCGGTTTATGAAAAAGTAGCTGTCGACGTCCCAGAACACATTGAACTGCCAGCAGAGACTGAACCAGGGATTGCGGTCTATGAAAAAGCAGCTGTCGACGTCCCAGAACATGTTGAATTGCCAGCAGAGACTGAACCAGGAATTGCAGTCTATGAAAAAGCAGCTGTCGACGTCCCAGAACACGTGGAATTGCCAGCAGAATCCGAACCAGGGCTTGCGGTTTATGAAAAGGTAGCCGTGGATGTCCCAGAAGCACAAGGTTCAGCCGTAGATGTGCCAGAATACGTAGTAGCTGGAAACATTGTGCCAAAAGATCCAGCAGGCAATCCAGTAGGACCAGAGATACCATACGGCCCAGTTAAGCCAGGGACAACAGTTGACACACCATATGGCCCAGCTGAAGTACCAGCAAATGGTGGCGATATTACAGTTACAGTGGCCACGAGCACGCCAGGAATTGCGGTTTATGAAAAAGTAGCCGTAGACGTCCCAGAACACGTGGAATTGCCATCAGAGACTGAACCAGGAGTTGCAGTCTATGAAAAAGTAGCCGTAGATGTCCCAGAACACATTGAACTGCCAGCAGAGACTGAACCAGGAATTGCAGTCTATGAAAAAGTAGCTGTCGATGTCCCGGAACACATTGAATTACTATCAGAGACTGAACCAGGGATTGCGGTCTATGAAAAAGTAGCTGTCGACGTCCCAGAACACATTGAATTGCCAGCTGAAACTGAACCAGGAATTGCGGTCTATGAAAAGGTAGCCGTGGACATACCGGAACATGTTGCATTACCATCAGAGACTGAACCAGGGATTGCAGTCTATGAAAAGGTAGCTGTAGACGTCCCAGAACACGTTGAATTGCCAGCAGAATCCGAACCAGGGCTTGCGGTCTATGAAAAGATAGCCGTGGACATACCGGAACATGTTGAACTGCCATCAGAGACTGAACCAGGAATTGCAGTTTATGAAAAGGTAGCCGTGGACGTCCCAGAACATGTTGCATTACCAGCAGAAAACGAACCAGGAATTGCGGTCTATGAAAAAGTAGCTGTCGATGTCCCCGAAGCACAAGGTTCAGCCGTGGACGTCCCAGAATATGTAGTAGCTGGCAATATCGTACCTCAAGATGAGCATGGTAACCCAGTAGGACCAGAAATTCCATATGGCCCAGTTAAGCCAGGGACAACGGTTGACACACCGTATGGCCCAGTTGAAGTACCAACTAATGGTGGTGATGTTGTGATTCAAATCAAGACACCAGCAGTCGATGTCCCCGAAGCACAAGGTTCAGCCGTGGACGTGCCAGAGTATGTAGTAGCTGGCAACATTGTGCCCAAAGATCCAGCAGGAAACCCAGTAGGACCAGAGATACCATACGGACCAGTAGCTCCTAAGACACCAATTGACACACCATATGGTCCAGTGGTTGTCCCGGAGACAGGTGGCGATGTGGTAGTAACAATCAAGACAGCCGTCGATGTCCCAGAACATGTGGAATTGCCAGCAGAAAACGAACCAGGTATTGCAGCCTATGAAAAGGTAGCTGTAGACGTCCCAGAACACGTTGAATTACCAGCAGAAAACGAACCAGGGCTTGCGGTTTATGAAAAGGTAGCCGTGGACATACCGGAACATGTTGCATTACCATCAGAGACTGAACCAGGTATTGCAGTCTATGAAAAGGTAGCTGTAGACGTCCCAGAACACGTTGAATTGCCAGCAGAAAACGAACCAGGGCTTGCGGTTTATGAAAAGGTAGCCGTGGACATACCGGAACATGTTGAACTGCCAGCAGAAACTGAACTAGGAATTGCGGTCTATGAAAAGATAGCCGTAGACGTCCCAGAACACATTGAATTACCATCAGAGACTGAACCAGGAATTGCGGTCTATGAAAAGACAGCCGTGGGCGTCCCAGAACATGTTGAACTGCCAGCTGAAACTGAACCAGGAATTGCGGTCTATGAAAAGACAGCCGTGGGCGTCCCAGAACACATTGAATTGCCAGCAGAAAACGAACCAGGAGTTGCAGTCTATGAAAAAGTAGCCGTGGACATACCGGAACATGTTGCATTACCATCAGAAAACGAACCAGGAATTGCAGTCTATGAAAAGGTAGCTGCCGATGTTCCAGAAGCGCAAGGTTCAGCCGTAGATATGCCAGAATACGTAGTAGCTGGCAACATTGTGCCAAAAGATCCAGCAGGAAATCCAGTAGGACCAGAGATGCCATACGGACCAGTTAAGCCAGGGACAACAATTGACACACCATACGGCCCAGTAATTGTCCCAGAGACAGGTGGCGATGTGGTTGTGACAATCAAGACAGCCGTAGACGTCCCAGAACACGTTGCATTGCCAGCAGAAAATGAACCAGGGATTGCGGTCTATGAAAAGGTAGCCGTAGACGTGCCAGAGTATGTAGTGGCAGGAAATATCGTACCTCAAGATGAGAATGGTAACTCTGTCGGGCCCAAAATTCCATATGGTCCACTTGAACCCAATTCTGGAATTGTGACGCCACATGGTATCGAGACGCCAGGCATTATCATTAACACACCGTATGGCCCAGTTGAAGTACCAGCAAATGGTGGGGATATTGTCGTTACGGTCGCTTCAGAAGTACCAGGGATTGCGGTCTATGAAAAGACAGCCGTAGACGTGCCAGAGTATGTAGTAGCTGGCAACATTGTGCCAGAAGATGAAAATGGTAATCCTGTTGGTCCAGAAATACCATACGGTCCAGTAGCACCGGGTACTACAATTGATACACCCTATGGTCCGGTCATTGTACCAGACGCAGGTGGTGATGTTGCCATTGTCGTAAAAGTTGAGGAAAAGAAAAAATCCCCAATCGACGACATAAAAGAGAACAAAGATAATGATGTTGTGCTACCTGTTGCTAATCCTAGTAATGATGGTCAGCAAATCAATAGTGATCATAGTGAAAGCACAGACAAGCAATTACCAAAAACGAGTGCATCACAAAATAACGGCCATGTTGTAATAAGTGGCTTGATTTTGACAAGTTTGCTAGGCTTGTTAACACTCTTGAAAAGAAAAAATAACAACTAATACAATAAATGAGTTGAAAAGACAGATTTAGTTTATGATGAACTAAATCTGTCTTTTTTAAAATCTATAATTTGCTGAAAAACGAACGTTTAAAAATATAAGTTGAAAATTGTTCAAAAATAAAGAAGAATTTTTCTATGATAATGTGAATTAATGTACAAAGCCGTCTTAATAGAGATGTGTCTTTTTTTAATGTCAATATTTGGGTGTGCCAATCGTTTATTAACAAGATAATATAATGATACTGAAAGGGTTAATAAGTTAGATATCATCGTTATTATTCCCGTAAATATGAGGAAATGAACAATAGCATGTCAACACTTTGTGAAAAAAATATTCTATCATGACCGGCTCGTCGGGAACATCAGTGCGATGAATTACGAACAAATGTTTGTGAAGACGATTATTGTCATTGTACGCTCTCAAAAGGTCAACTATGCTATGTAAATAGTGACATTGGAGGAGAAAATAATGACAATATTTAAAACAAAAGCAGTTGTTCAGGCAGATGGCTACCTGAATAAAACACCACCTTTTCAGTTTATTTTACTATCACTCATGTTTCCATTATGGGGTGCTGCAGCTAGTTTGAACGATATTTTAATTACGCAATTTAAAGCAGTGTTTACGCTGTCAAATGTTGCCAGCGCATTTGTACAAAGTGCATTTTACTTGGGATATTTTGTACTGGCTATTCCAGCCAGTCGCGTGATTCAAAGAACGAGTTATAAAATTTCCATTTTAATTGGACTCGGGCTGTACATGGTCGGGTCGCTATTGTTCTTTCCAGCCAGTCAAATGGGAACATATAGCGTATTTTTAATTGCAATATTTGTTTTGGCAACAGGGTTGAGTTTTTTGGAAACTAGCGCCAATACCTATTCTAGTTTGTTAGGTCCTAAGCAACACGCCACTCTGAGACTCAATATTTCGCAAACATTTTATCCTGTGGGATCGATTTTAGGCATTATATTGGGAAAATATCTTATTTTTGGCAATGGAAAAAGTTTGGCGCAACAGATGGCAGGAATGAACGCCAGCGAGAAACTCTCATTTGGGCACAAAGCTTTGGCACATACATTATTGCCTTATCAATGCTTGCTGGTGGTGTTAGGTGTTGCTTTTATCATCTTGGTTTTGACACAATACCCAAAGAAAAGGCAGCAATCACTAACTGTTGGACAACCAAATGCAAAGCTTCTGGACACACTCAAGTATTTATGGCAAAACAAGCCTTTTAAACAAGGCATTTTGGTTGAATTTTTCTATGTTGGTATGCAAACAGCGGTTTGGAGCTTTACAATTCGACTTGCTTTGACGTTGAATAGTCATTTTAATGAACGATATGCTAGTAATTTTATGATTTATGCCTATGTTGCTTTCTTTGTTGGTAAATTTATTGCCAACTTGTTAATACCAAAATTTGGTGCGGTTCATGTTCTACTGTCGTATGGTGTGATGGGTATTGTAGCGTTGCTCTACGTCACATTGGTACATGATGTTTCAGCATTATATGCCTTAGTGCTAGTGAGTGGCTTGTTTGGACCGGGTTGGGCAACTATTTATTCGGAAACGATTAATACGGTTCAGGTGCCAATTCATTGTGAAACAGCCGGTGCTATTTTGGTTATGAGTATTGTTGGTGGTGCGATTTTGCCACTGATACAAGGTGCTGTCGCTGATATGACGGATATGTCTACTAGTTTCAGCATTGATTTAATCGCTTTTGCCGTTGTCGCTTGGTTTGCCAAGACAATGGTACAGCAAGAAAGAGAGGCGCAACAGAATGACACAAAGAATCAATTTGCCGGAGAAATTATTTGACCAAGAACCTTATAACATTTATCAAGATGAGCATTTTACGGTGACGACCATGCAATATGATACAGGCGTTGCCGGCTTGAAAATTAGTAATAATCGTGGCTACATTATGATACTACCTTTTCAAGGTTTCATGATTTGGGATGCCGTTTTTGATCAATTGTCTCTGAAAATGACATCAGCGTTTGATAAACCATACTCAGGAACGCAGGTGACCGATACGTATGGCATGTTTCAATTTACATCTGGTGTTTTAGCTAGTGGTACGCCTAGTGAGACAGATACTCACTCATTGCATGGCGAATATCCTATGACCAAACTTGATCATATTTATTTAGAAATTGACCAAGATAATATCATAATTGGCGGCGAGTACGAGTATGTAAAAGGATTTGGATATCATTATCGAACCCATAATACTGTTATCATGCACGCAGGTTCAGCATTGATAGATATTGGATTAAAAGTGACTAATCTCAGCAACTATCAAACAATGCCTTTGCAATATTTGAATCATCTTAATTATTGCTATGTGGATGGCGCAATGATGACAGCTAACATACCAGAGAATGCACTGACATTAAGACAATCAATCCCGTCCCATGTCAAACCGACAGCCAGCTGGCGGGCATTTAATCAAGCGTTACAAGCAAGTGGTGAAGTCATTGAGGTGCTAGATAATGGTAGTCGTTTTGACCCGGAAATTGTATACATGTCAACAGATTTGCGTCCGTTAGTTGACCGAGCTGTTTTTAAAATGTCACTACCAAATGGACCGACATTTGTTACGTCATTTAACACAAAAGAATTACCGTTTGTTACGAGGTGGTTGTTAAATAATCCTGATCAACAAGTAGCGGCATTTGCCATTCCGGGTACTAGTCACCCTGATGGGTATAACGCTGCTAGTCAAGCAGGTACTTTGATTCATCTTGCGGCTGGTAAAACACAGTCATTTACGGTTACGACTGGAATTGGAGAATAATATGGTAAAAGATATTGATGTATTAGTCATTGGGTCAAATGTAATGGATTTAATCAGCTATGTTGAGCGTTTACCGCATAAAGGCGAGACAGTTGAAGCACCAAGCTTTGAGATGGGATTTGGCGGTAAAGGTGCCAACCAAGCAGTAGCAGCCAGTCGATTGGGCGCTCGGGTTGCAATGCTAACGTGTGTTGGCAATGATGGCTTTGGCGTAAAAACACGTGCCAATTTTGTGGCCAATCATATTGACATCAGTGGTGTATTAACAGGAAATCAGAGCAACGGCGTGGCACCAATTTTTGTCGAAAGTAACGGTGACAACCGTATCTTGATTGTGCAGGGTGCAAACACTGAACTCACACCAGAAGTATTGTTGGATAAAATCGACTTGATAAAACAAGCAAAGGTTATTGTGCTGCAACAAGAGATACCCATGCCAACTAATATTAAGGCCATTCATTTGGCAAAAAAATATAATATTCCAATTATTTATAACCCTGCACCGGCGCACAAATTACCGTTAGACGTTTTGCAAATGGTTGATTATCTGATTCCTAATGAATCTGAGCTTACTGCTATTACCAATATGCCAGTGTCAACAGTTCAGGAAACCAAATCTGCGGCGCGACGTTTGTTGTCATTTGGCGTGGCAAATGTCATTGTGACAATGGGCGAACGTGGTGCGCTTTGGATGACGGCAGGCCAGAAAGAAACACTAGTTGATGGTCAAAATGTTAATGCCATTGATACCACCGGTGCAGGTGATGCGTTTGTCGGTGCGTTTGCACATTATTTTGCTCAAGGTCAGTCACTTGATGCAGCAATTGCTCAAGCTAATGCCTATGCTGCGCTGTCTGTCATGGCGCGTGGTACGCAAAAATCTTATCCCAATATATGCAGTCACGTGACAAAGGAGGTTCAAGCATGAAGCCTTTTAAACGGATTATGGTCATTGTTTTGGATTCGGTGGGTGCTGGCGCGGCACCTGATGCAGCTACCTTTAATGATGTTGGCGCTGACACGATCGGGCATGTTGCGCAAGTGTATCATGGTCGGTTGCATTTGCCACATTTACAAGCAATGGGACTAGCTAATTTACACAAAGGCGGTCTGCAAGGTGTTGCTGTTGAGAGTCGGCCAATTGGTGATTTTGGGACTATGCAAGAAATATCAGCAGGCAAAGATAGCATGGATGGTCATTGGGAAATGATGGGCCTACCGGTTAAGCAACCCTTAGCAACATTTCCAAATGGCTTTCCAGATGAGCTGGTAAGCAAAATTTCTGAATTTGCAAATCGGAAAATTTTGTTGAATCAACCCTATTCGGGGACAGAAGCGCTAAAGGACTATGGTGAAGAACAGATGGTAACTGGCGGACTGATTGTCTACACATCTGGAGATTCGGTGTTACAAATTGCAGCGCATGAAAACGTTGTGCCAGTAACTGAACTATATCGAATTTGTGAGTATGCACGTACATTAGTTAATCAGCCACCCTATCAAATGGGACGGGTAATCGCTAGACCGTTTGTGGGTCATGATGCGAGTGATTTTAAGCGTACGGCCAATCGGCGTGATTTTTCTCTGAAGCCCACTGGCAATACCGTATTGACAAGGTTACAAAAAATGAGTGTACCAGTGATTGGTATTGGTAAAGTTCAGGATATTTTTTCCGGTGAGGGAATTGATACGACTTATCATAATGACAGCAATGATAATGGCATGGTCCACTTGCTGCATGTGATGGAGACTACACCAAAGGGTTTTGTGTTTACTAATTTAGTCGATTTTGATGCTATGTATGGTCATCGCAGGGATCCAATTGGTTTCGGACGTGCTTTAATGACATTTGATCAAGAGCTTGGTGATGTGTTAGGTAAGATGAATCACGATGATCTCATCATGGTTACAGCTGATCATGGCAATGACCCGACTTTTCATGGTACTGATCATACACGTGAAGTGGTACCATTGTTGAGCTATTCACCAAGACTGATTAAATGCGGGAAAACGTTAGGCAGACGCCGAACATTTGCTGACCTTGGGGCAACAATTTTAGATAATTTTGGTGGGCAACTAGACAATGGGACAAGTTTTTTAGGAGAATTACAATGAGTACACATATTGATGCAAAACAAGGTGACATTGCAGAAGTCGTATTATTACCGGGCGATCCTTTACGGGCAAAGTTTATCGCTGAAAACCTTTTGTCGGATGTCACCCAATACAACACGGTTCGTAACATGTTTGGATATACAGGGACTTATCAAGGCGTGCGGGTTAGTGTGCAAGGTTCTGGCATGGGAATTCCGTCATTATCAATTTATGCCACAGAGCTTATTCAAGATTTTGGTGTCAAAAAAATAATTCGTGTTGGCACAGCTGGTGGTTTATTACCTGAGTTAGAAATTGGGGATGTCTTGATAGCCGAAGGGGCCTCAACAGATTCCAATGTCTTACAAGCCACTTTTGGAGAATCAATTGCTTTTGCACCTTTAGCTAATTTTGATTTGTTGTGTCAAGCGCATCAATCTGCTAAACAACTTAATATTCCTGTGCGTGTTGGTAATATTTTTGCTGCTGATCGCTTCTATAATGATGAAATTGATAATCATAAATTGGCGCAGTACGGTGTTATGGCTGTCGAAATGGAGTCAGCTGGTTTATTCTTGATTGGCGCTAAATATCATGTTCAAACGCTCAGTATTTTGACAGTGAGTGACAATTTAGTGACTCAAAAATACGCTGATGCTAAAATGCGCGAGACTGCATTTCAGGATATGATGCGCTTGGCTCTGTCAACAGCTGTGGTCGCGTAAAAAAACGATTTGATCGACATCAAATCGTTTTTTTATTGATAGAAGAAATGTTGGACGGCTTGGTAACTGGTATCATTACCAACGAAATATAGCGTGTCACCGGTTTCAATGACGGCGTACGGACCGGGTGAAACGATGAGATCTTCATTGTGCAAAATGCCAATGACGGTGGCACCGGTATTTTGCCACAGATTTAAATTACCAATTGATTGGTTTAACTTTGCGCTTGGTTGCTCTAACACTAATTCATAGGGTGTGAGTGGATTGTGCTGTTGGACACGTTGTGTTTGTTCAAATAATGTTGATAATGCGCCTGACAAATTGTCTAGTGCAGATTTTTGCTCATCAATGAGATCATTGATTTGAACATGAATATTTTGAATGTTAGTCGTTTCTGCTGCCTGATTCAAAAATGACTTGGCTTTTTCCCGTGACAAAATTTCGACACCACTACCATGAACGGCACGCACAATATCCAAATCTGACAAGACATTAATTGCTTTACGAGCTGTTTCCGCAGACACGCCAAATGTAGTTGATAGCGTCGAGCGCGCATGGAGTTTAGTACCAACACGGTATTCATTATTAACAATTTTTTCTGCAATAAGAAAAGCAATTTTTCGGTAACGCGGTTCTCTGATTTTTGGCATTTTATATTATCCTAATAATTAAAAATTTGACACAAGTGGCAATCTGTGTAAAAATATAAGTTGTCACTTGAAGTAACAACCTAATAAATGCAATGGGTTGTCACTTTATTTTATAGTTAAATTCGAAAAGAATCAAGGAGGAATGTGGCGCATGCAGTGGTATTTTATCTCAATCACTGTGTGATGTGCATGCTAAAAAATGTCTAAAGTAGAAATTAAACATTTAACCAAGATTTTTGGTAAGCGCCCTAAAGCGGCACTCAAAATGGTTAAGCAAAACAAAAGCAAAAATGAAATTGTCGAAAAGACAGGGAGTACAGTTGGTGTTTATGACATCAACATGTCAATTGAAGAGGGCGAAATATTTGTCATCATGGGGCTTTCCGGATCAGGAAAGTCAACGCTGATTCGCTTGTTAAACCGGTTAATTGAACCGACAGATGGCCAACTATTCATTGATGGTCAAGAAATTACTAATTTGACAAAAAAACAAATGTTATCAATTCGTCGCAAAAAGATGAGCATGGTTTTCCAAAACTTTGGTCTATTTCCACACCGTACACTACTGGAAAATACAGAGTTTGGATTAGAAATTCAAGGTGTGCCAAAAGCGCAACGTCGTCAACGTGCGGAACAGGCGTTGGATAATGCACAATTATTATCATTTAAGGATCAGTATCCTAACCAGTTATCTGGTGGTATGCAACAACGTGTCGGTTTAGCACGTGCGCTGACCAATGATCCTGACATTTTGTTGATGGATGAAGCTTTCTCGGCATTAGATCCACTAGTGCGTGGTCAAATGCAGGACGAATTATTGGATTTGCAGGCGAATGTTCAAAAAACAATTATTTTCATCACGCACGACTTGAACGAAGCGTTGCGCATTGGTGACCATATTGCCATCATGAAAGATGGTCAGTTACAACAGGTTGGCACTGGAGAAGAAATTTTGACTAATCCTGCCAACGACTATGTTAAAACTTTCGTTGGTGATGTTGACCGTACTAAGGTTTTGACGGCTGATAGTATTATGATTCCGGCATTGACCTCTAATATTTCAGTTGATGGTCCAACTGTTGCGCTTCGTAAGATGTCTGCTGAAGAAGTCTCTGGTGTTGTGGCGGTTAACCGCCACCGTCAATTTGTCGGTTATTTGTCATCTGAAGCAGCGGTTTCAGCTCGACGTGAAAAATTGCCACTGGCTGATGTTGTTGTTGAAATGCCGACTGTCAAGCCAGATACATTGATATCTGATATCATGCCGATTATTTATGATGCCCAAACACCAGTGGCTATTATTGATGATGATAATCGTTTGAGAGGGGTTATCATTCGTGGTGCTGTGCTTAAGGCGTTAGCAGATACGGAGGGAGACAGTGATGACAACGCATAATCTGATAAATATTCCAAAACTGCCACTTGAAGATTGGGTTAGTGGGTTCGTTTCATGGTTAACGACCGATTTGTCTGGCTTTTTCAACGCAATTCAGCAAGGCGGTCAAGCAATTATGGACACCATCACAAGTGCGCTGATGGCGGTGCCGATGCCATTGATGATTATTGGTATCACAGCGTTAGCATTTGCAATGACCACTAAAAAATATGGTTTTCCCATTTTTGCTGCTTTGGGTTTAATGTTAATTGCCAACCAAGGACTTTGGTCTGATTTGATGAATACAGTGACATTGGTATTGATGGCATCAGTTGTGTCATTAATTATTGGTGTTCCTTTAGGTATTTTAATGGCCAAATCGCCAAAAACGGCTGCTGTTGTACAGCCAATTTTGGACTTTATGCAAACAATGCCTGGCTTTGTTTACTTAATTCCGGCCGTTGCTTTCTTCGGTATTGGTGTCGTACCAGGCGTTTTTGCCTCAATTATTTTCGCCTTACCGCCAATGGTTCGTATGACTAACTTAGGTATTCGTCAAGTACCAGTTGATTTAGTTGAAGCAGCAGACTCGTTTGGTTCAACAACGTGGCAAAAGCTGATTAAGTTAGAGTTACCAAATGCCAAAAATACAATTCTGGCTGGAGCTAACCAAACGATTATGTTAGCCTTATCAATGGTTGTAACAGCTTCTATGATTGGTGCGCCTGGACTTGGTCGTGGAGTTTTGTCGGCGGTGCAACACGCTGATGTTGGTTCTGGTTTTGTGAATGGATTAGGACTAGTTATTTTAGCCATCATTATTGATCGATTCGCACAAAAGTTCAATACAAAACCCGGACAAAAAGCGCCACTCAAGCCATGGCGTCGTTGGACAATTGTCGTTGCTTTGCTCGCTATCGTTGCTGGTGGTACAGTTAATGCCATGACAACTAGTCAAACGACTGGTCAAAAAATTAACATTGGTTACGTCGAATGGGATTCTGAAGTGGCTTCATCAAATGTTCTGGCTGAATCACTTCGTCAGCATGGTTATGATGTTACTTTGACACCATTAGATAATGCTGTTTTATGGCAATCATTGGCAAATAATCAAGTTGATGTTTCTGTGTCCGCATGGCTACCAAACACCCACAAAGCCCTTTATCAAAAATATAAAAACGATGTGACACTTTTGGGACCAAACCTAAAAGGTGTCAAAACCGGCTTAGTGGTGCCGGATTATATGTCAGCAAACTCAATTAGTGATTTAACCACGCAAGCTAATAAAACAATCACTGGTATTGAACCCGGAGCAGGAGAAATGGCAACTGCTGAGAAGACGCTGAAGGCTTATCCGAACCTTTCGGGTTGGAATTTGTCATCATCATCATCTGGTGCTATGGTGTCTGCTTTGGCGAAAGCCTATAAAAATAAACAAGATATTGTCGTAACAGGGTGGTCACCACACTGGATGTTTGGTAAGTATCACTTAAAGTATTTGGCAGATCCTAAAAACACTTTTGGCTCTTCAGAAACAATTAATACTATTGTTAGTAAAAAGCTCAAATCATCAGATCCAAAAGCTTATCAAGTATTAGACAAATTCCATTGGACGAAAGATGACATGGAATCAGTCATGTTAGAAATTCAAAATGGTAAATCTCCTAAACAGGCGGCGGCTGATTGGATTAAAAAACACAAAAAGTTAGTTGATAGTTGGTATCAATAATTATCATCGACAATTTAAAAAGTTTGACCGATTGTATCAGGCAATTGGTCAAACTTTTTTTGTGATGATAGTAGCACCTAAACATTGCTAACGATATCAAATGAAAAATAATCATACAATTCATAATTAATTCTCTTCTCTTCACGATTTCTTAGCATTCATGTCGCAAGTAGCGCAAATTCAATTGGTATCATTGTGTTATCAGACACACAAACAAGCCTAAAGTTGGTGACATATTGTTCTTGTAAGAATAATATATTGCCACATTTGACAAGAATCTGGAGAAATTAAGATGCAACAAAATAATAAACAAAAAATAAGAAAACGCTTAACGATTGGTGCAATCATCATGAGTGCTGTGGTATGGATATTATTTGTCATATTTGCTCATCATTCGTATGTGATGTTATCTGAAGGCTTTATCAATAGTGTTGGGTTTCCGTTCCATCCTAATATGAATACTGTGGCATTAATCCGACAAGTTATTCTGGTAGCGACTGCAGTGACATTATTGTATACGGCGTTGATGACCTTTAGTCACAATCTTGCAGTTAAGAAAGTGAGCGCTACAAAAAATGTTACTAACAATTGAAATCATTTTAATCTTATTAGCGATTTATCCTGTTTTAGGGGCACTCAAATGGTCGTGTGGCTTACTCTTTTATTTAATTTTGAGTAAGAGAAATCATGAATTTCCAAAACAAAATCACGATTTAGATGAAGTTTTTGCTGTGATTCCAGCCTATAATGAAGAAAAAACCTTACTAACAACGATTCAGTCAGTCAAAAATCAAGGGTTGGATAACGACCATATTATGGTTATTGACGATAACAGTAGTGATGAAACGGTCAAAATTGCCACAATGGCAGGTGTTAGAGTATACACGAAAGACCAAAACAAGGGAAAAGCTGATAGTTTAAATTATGCGATTAAATTAATTGATGAATTAGCTGACCCAAACAAAACTGCTTATTTGCTCTCAATTGATGCTGATACGATTCTGCAGGCTAATGGTGTGCAGCGATTATTAGACTATTTTTACGGGCATAATTATGGCGGCGTGACAGCTAATATGGATGTTGCCAATCGTGAAAATGCTTTAGCAAAGTCTCAAGTTGTCGAATTTAGTTCCATAGTTGGTATTATCAAACGTGCTCAGGTCGCCATGACGGGCACAATGTACGCTTATTCCGGCGCAACGACATTGTATGCAATGGCTGCTTTAAAAGAGGTTGGTGGTTTCAGAGAAGATCGCGCGACGGAAGACATTAGTATAGCGTTTGATCACTCTTTGAATGGCTATGATGCTGGTTTCGCCCCAGATGTTAAATTTTATATGAATGTGCCAACAACATTGAGAGATTTATACCGTCAACGGAAACGTTGGGCAAAGGGTGGCATTGAAGTGTTATTCACTAATCTATTGACTTCATTTAAGCGTCCTAAAGTTATTATGATGTTATTTGATCAATTTTTAACGATTGCTTGGTCGTTTTCATGGCTAATTATGTCAATTTATTTAGCCTATCGATTAGTTACAGAATTTTTGAGCGGGGATTTTTATGCCTTGGGTGGCACCATTGGTATTTCGTTGATTGTCATGACCTTACAAATTGTTGTGGGTACTGTGCAAATATTTATTGCGCTACTAGTTGATGATAATGGTAGTAAGTTGAATTACTTCATGTTTGCGCCATTATACCTATTGTTTTATTGGATTGTAAATCCTTTGACAATTATTACACAGTTCATACCCGCGTTGTTGTCGGTTTACGCTGGCATGGGTAAGGGGACGTGGCAGTCTCCTGAAAGAAGCGTTGATTAAAGCAATATTGCAGTCCAAAAAATAGCGACATCATGTCACTATTTTTTTTAATGGTGTTGAATTTTTTTATAAAATTCCGTGATATATTACAACGTTTAGGTATATATGTTACAATATAAGTATCATACTAATTATAAAAGTAATCATTTTTATTCTTTTTTTATCATTATCTCATGATATCCACAAGAATTAAATTTTGACAGTGAGTGACATTAACAAATGCAATGACTAATTAAGATGACGATGGTTCATTTTTATTTGCACAGCACATCATGATAGCGATTGTTTTATGCAGTCAAACTCATTTTGTACGGAAGTGCTTGCACGAGATAGTATGCAACTGCCAACATGACAGCGCTGGGGAAAACGTGTCATGGCTACATCATGTAGTTTTATAATCTTCCCATTAATAGTAAACCAACAGGAGGACACTAAATGGAAGCGTTCCGAAAGGGTATTAAAGAAACAATATCAGCACATCAAGTTAATGTGCAAAATGGCTTATCATCACAACAGGTGACACAAAGTCGGCAAGAAAATGGTGCTAACGTATTTGATGCTGAGAAAAAAGTTTCATTATTTAAAAAAATATTACTCAGTTTAAATGACGTTGCTACCATTATTTTATTGATTGCAGCGGTGATTTCATTTGTTGCAACCTATTTAGAATCAAGCGGTAATTATTTTGAAAGTTTGTTAATTATAGGTATCGTCGTCATCAATTCTGCATTGGCCATTGTCCAAGAAGGTAAAGCAGAAGATTCCTTAGCGGCACTCCAAAATTTAAACCGCACCCAAGTGAAAGTTTTGCGCGATGGTCATATTGTGCAAATTGACGCTGATGACGTCGTTTTAGGGGATGTCTTAGTGGTTGAAAATGGTAGTGCCATTGCTGCTGATGCGCGTTTGATTGAATCAGTTGAATTACAAGCTGAAGAATCGGCATTAACTGGCGAAAGTTTACCTGTTGAAAAAGATGCAAATGCGACATTTGATTCAGACAATAACATTGATTTGGGTGAACGTATTACAATGGTGTATCGTGGGACAACAATCGTCAATGGACACGGTCGTGCAGTGGTTACAGCTGTTGGTATGCAAACAGAAATGGGTAAAATTGCCAGCCTGTTACGTAATGAGTCTAAGACACCGTTGACACCTTTGCAACGTCGATTAGTACAATTAGATAAAAACATTTCTTGGTTAGCGATTGGTGCTGCTGTGATTGTTTTGGGACTAGGCATTTCACAAGGCATGGATCTTAAGCACATCTTTTTGACAGCCATCTCATTGGCAGTTGCGGTAGTGCCTGAAACTTTGGCTGTTATTGTGACGATGACATTGGCGCTTGGTGTGCAACGGATTGCGCAAAAGCACGCCATCATTCGTCGTTTGCCAGCCGTTGAAACATTAGGGACGACCAATATTATTGCGTCTGATAAAACAGGTACCCTAACACAAAATAAAATGACTGTTCGAAAAGTTTGGCATGATCAGCACGACGATTTGTTGGATATCGCTGATGGTTTAGATACTTCAGCTCAGGAAGTGCTATCATTAGCCGCCCTGTCGACAAACGTTTCTGTTAAATCAGTGGATGATCAAAAGGTCTACGACGGCTTGCCAACTGAAGTGGCCTTGGTACGTGCTATTGAATCAGAAACGTCACGTGAACATCTTTTATCACAATATCCTCTTGTCGATCAAGTACCATTTAACTCGACAAAGAAGCGGATGACCACTGTTCACAAACGTCCAGAAGGTGGCTACATAGCAATCACAAAAGGCGCGTTTGATGTTTTATTGCCAATGGTTAAGCATGGCAATCATCAACGAGCTGAGCAAGTGAACAAAATATTTGGTGAACAGGCATTGCGTGTTCTAACAATTACACACAAAAACTTTGATGTCATGCCAGAAGAGCCAACACAAGCTTTCTATGAGCAGGATTTAACTTTGGTCGGTTTGGTTGGTATCATTGATCCACCACGACCTGAATCAGCGCCAGCCGTCGAAAAAGCACGACAAGCCGGTGTACGTACCATTATGATTACTGGAGATCACGTCGAAACAGCCAGCGCAATTGCTCGTGAAATTGGCATTTTGCGTGAGGGTGACCAAACAATTACCGGCTCAGAATTAGCTAAGTTGTCCGATCAAGAATTAGATGACAACATACAAAGTTATAGCGTTTATGCGCGTGTGACACCAACAGATAAAATCAGAATTATCAAATCATGGCAACGTCAGGATGCGACGATTGCAATGACTGGTGACGGTGTTAACGATGCACCAGCCTTGAAAGCCGCTGATGTAGGTATTTCTATGGGTGAAACAGGAACAGACGTGGCCCGTGAAGCATCAGATATTATTTTGACAGATGATAATTTTGCGACGATTATTAACGCCATTTCTGAAGGACGTGGTGTTTATGTTAAAGTCCGCAAAACAATTAATTTCTTATTGAGTGCTAACATTTCTGAGCTATTAGTGATTTTAATTGCCATGTTGTTAGGCTGGGGTTCACCTTTGTTACCGGTTCATTTGCTGTTCATCAACTTAGTGGCCGACGGATTACCGGGTTTTGCACTGAGTCGAGAACCAATGTTGACAAATGTTATGAACCAACCGCCAATGCCCAAAAATGCCAAGTTATTTGGACAAGGGCTTGATCGACAAATTGGGTTGAACGCAATATTGTTTGCGGTTGTGACGCTAATTGCCATTTGGATGGGGCAAAACGTAATATTGGGCGGATTACAACCTAATGAACAAGTTGGACAAACAATGGCATTTATCATCTTATCGTTAACTTCGATTTGGCACGTCTTTAATATTCGATCAGAAAAAACGCTGTTTGCAATCAGCTATGGTGCCAATAAGTCGCTAGTCAATATGGCGATAATCGCGACATTGATTACTTTGGCTATTTCGTTAGTACCACTGACACAGACATTATTCGGCTTAACAGGGCTTTCAATTGCTCATTGGTCGGTAATCTTGGTCTTATCAATACTACCAACGATTGTTATTGAATTATTAAAGCATATACGCCCAAACTTATTTATAGTCTAAAAAAACCAGCTGCAATTTATGAGTTGGTTTTTTCTTTGCGATTATTTAAGTAATTGGTCTTGTGCGATGATAAATTGGGTGAGCGCTTCATCATTAATACGCTGATTATGTTGCTTTAAAAATCGTCGATACAGAAACCCGATTCTTGGTTGAAAAATAAATGTTGTTGGTGCGCTAAAGTCGTCTTCTAATAGTTGATAAGTTCGAATGGCGCTTGCAATTAAAATTTGTTCTGCCTGACTTGCAATTAACGATAAGTCGTTAGCTTCTTCAAATAAAAATTGCTTTTCGGCTGCTGCTAGTGCTTGCTGAAATCGGTTGAGATTATCTGGTTCGATAGCACTATCTTGAGCAACGCTCAGCATCGTTTTTTTAAAACTGTCAATGGCAGACGGTGTTGCAGAAGCTGTTAATTCGAATCGTTCAAACGGCATACCATTTGGCGCTGTGTGGGTTTCGTAGCGAAACCATGTTGGATTAGTTAAAAAATAAGGGGTGTTGGTCATGCTAAAACTCCGGTATTAAACGTTGATGATGAGATTCAATTGATTCGCCAATGACTTTGAGAGCAATCTCATTGAAGGGCTTAGCGACCATAATCACACTTGAGAGGCCATGAAAGTAGAGGTCATCACTACTGCCGGTAGGTACTGTTAAACTAGGATAACCGGCAATCGCAGCAAGATTAATTAGTTTGGTGTCATCACCAAGTAAAACATTGTTATCTTTGAGCATAGTATCAAGCAACCGTCGTGCTATGTCTTGGACACGTGGCTTTTCTTGGGTGGCGTCGCCAGCAAGAAGTGCTTTTTCTAGTAATTCTTGTCCAAAAGGTGCACGTTTTTGGATATCGGCTTGATTGAAATTAATGATATCTTGAAGAGTGTTCATTCTAGTGCTGTGTGTTGTGAGATAGCTGTTTATGCCATGCTGAAATTCCGACAAGAAGACTGCTTTTTCGTCGTCATCATTTGGTTGTTCTTCCGGCATGTCAACGCGATCGTAGTGATCCACATAATCAGAAACTGCTTCGTGTAATGACGTGGTCCATTTTAGTGAAGATAGAACGCTTAAATGTGACTTCATCACAGGGACTAGTTTTTGATTTTGATTATATTGATTTAATGCTGCAAATAGTGCAAAAGTGTCAGATACTGTACGTCCCATTGGACCAACAGTATCTTGTGATTCAGCTAGCGGCAGTATACCATCATTTGGTAGTAGACCATGAGTTGGCTTTAAACCAACAATACTATTCATATGAGCGGGTGCTAAAATAGAACCATTAGTCTCCGTGCCAACAGCTACTGTGGCCATGCTGGCAGCCACAGCAACTGCTGAGCCGGAAGAAGAGCCACTTGGCGTGATATCTGGCATAATTGGATTGATGACACGTCCACCACGAGAAGAGAAGCCAGAAGGTTGCGTATTGCTCATAAAATGAGCAAATTCAGAAAGATTGTTTTTACCCAAAATAATAGCACCGGCTGATCGCAAACGCTGGACAATTGTCGCATCTGATTTAGCAATATTATCTGCTAAGGCTAGTGAACCAGCTGATGTTGGCATACCCGCGACATCAATGTTATCTTTTATTAAAACTGGAATGCCAAACAATAACTGTTTTGGGGTCACCTGACCTTTAAGCCTAGCATTATCTGCAGCTAAAGCTTCGTCTAAAGCATTGGGGTTTAAATCGCTAATGGCATTGAGATGGTAAGGCGCTGATTCGAGTTGCTTAATCCGTGCTAAATAGCTTTCAACCAAAGCAACTGACGTTATTTCACCGGCGCGTAGCATGGCTTGTAACGCAGTGACACTTTGTTCTTTAACATTAATCATTTTCTAAAAAACCTTCCAGTAATTTGTTTCATAATCGGTTCGTCTGAATATGATAAGACATTTTTGGCATAAATACCTTGTCCAAACCAAGCTAATAGGATTAGGGCAACAAATGAAATACCAAGTGAAGCCAAGGCAGTCGGCCAACCCTCAACGTGGGTGACCAGACGCACTGGCATCATGGATTGTGAAACAAATGGGACATAACTTAATGCGCGAATAGCGATATTATTAGGCATAAACGTCATGAAATAACTAAACATATAGCCAATCATCGCTAAAAATGAAATAGGTTGAATGGCTTGTTGCACTTGTGCGTTGTCGTTAATCAATGAAGCAACCATAGCCGTCAGTACCAAATATAAGGCAACAGCAATGAGTATAAAGGCTAACGCGTAGAGCATAAAGCCAGTTGTCACACCATTTAGATTAGACGTGATCATTTTGACAAAAACATTATCTTTCAAAAAAATAACAGTAGCAAATCCTGCGATAAGATAAATCAGCATGTGCGTCAAGGCTAATAGAAACACGCCAATTAATTTACCAAAATACTGAATGCGAGCAGAAGTGGCTGCCAACAAAATTTCCATGATACGTGACGATTTTTCGTTGGCGATCGCGTTGGCAATCATTGAGGTATACCACATTACCACAATCATAGTAATAACACCAATCGCAACAGCGATGGCGTAATTCGCACCCTCAGTATTGTCACCACTTTCAGACTGATTTGCTTGTTGCACAACGGTTTTGAAGTTAACAGGCTTCATGAAATCAGCTGTCTGTGCAGCAGTTAAGCCATACTGCGTGGCTTTTTTGGCTTGTGAGAGTTGATTTAAAATAGTGGCGATATCGTCTTTTGGTACTTGGTCACTTTTTGGTTGGGTTGTCAGTGTCGCTAAATCTGACTTTAAAGTTAAGACACCACCCAATTTTTCTGATTTTAATGCTTTATCAGCTTGTTTTTCGTTAGTGATTTTGGATATCTTCATGTCCAAATTTTTTGCTGATTGAACAAAAGGAACCCGTTCACTTGCTTGTCCGATAACGGCCACTGTGGGCGTTGTGTTGCCCTGCAGTTGTGTTACACCAAAGGCGACACAACCAATAACGGCTACAAAAATTAAGGGAGATAATACCAAAATCCAGTAGCCACGTGATTTGAAGTTAGCTCTTAGCGTATCTTTAATGACAATATTAAGTTGTTTAATCATGAATAGCGACCTCCTGACGGAAAATGTCATCTAATGTCGGTGGTTGTTGGCTGAACGCTGGAATATAACCATTTCGCGTTACTAATTCAAAGACGCGACGTCCAGCAGCTTCATCAGATAAAACTAAATCAAAGCCGGTACCTTGTTTAGTGACGGTGGCGACGCCTTCAATTGCAGCCAGTTCAGTGGCTGTTGTTGGCGATTCAACATAAATGCGTGTCCGTCCAAATTGTTCACGAATGTTTTGGACTGGTCCTTGTAAGACTGTTTTACCGTTTTTAAGCATCGTTAAGTCATCAGAAATTTTTGTGACATTGCTCATGTCGTGACTTGAAAAAATGATCATAGCACCATTGTCACGCATACGGATAATTTCTGACATCATGAGACTGGTGTTGACTGGGTCAAGGCCTGAAAAAGGTTCATCCAAAATAATGAAGTCTGGTTCAAAAATCAAAGATGCAATCATCTGAACTTTTTGTGCGTTACCTTTCGATAAAGTCTGAACCTTATCTGTTGGTTTGCCAACAACATCTAAACGCTTCATCCACTGAATTAACGATGATTTTGCATCAGCACGCGACATACCATGCAATTCAGCAAAGTACAAAACTTGTTCTTCGACTGTACGCTTTTGGTATAAACCACGTTCTTCTGGTAAAAACCCAATTCGTTGTTTGTCTAGCTGGGTGATTGGGTGATCATCCCACAAAATACTGCCGGAAGTAGGCTCAATAAAGTTCAAAATCATACGAAATGTGGTCGTCTTTCCCGCACCATTTTGGCCGATGAGACCCATGACTTTTCCGGGCGTTAAAGTCATATTCATATCAGCAACGGCAGTATGTGCGCCGAATTTTTTGCTGATGTCAGTTAACTGAATCATATTACGCTCCTCCATGTTAATGCAGTCCTATGGTATAGGACCTCTCTTATACTCCATTGTGACATAGTTAGCAAGCTAGGACAAGTTAAGAAGTTTGCATTTTAGCCAAAAAAGAACTATAACGGAGTTAAGAAAAGGGGGCCATAAATCATGGCAGATGAAAAATTCGAAACGTTAGATATTCCAATGAATGAAGTATTTAGTTGGAGCGAGGACAAAACCCCACTACGTGATGCACTATGGAATCATTTCATGGAAGCCAGCAACAAAGATACTTTGTCAACTTTGAAGCACTTGAAAGCATTTGAAAAAATGTCTTCTGATGAAGTGAAAACGGAAGCTGCTAAAGTACTAAAATAAATCTAAAATACAAACGTCCAAGCTGTGTTATGCTGCTTGGATTTTTTTTGTCTATATTTTGGTCTTAATTAATTCACAAAACGCGCAAAAATCCGCCACAATCATTGTCTATAATAAAAGCATAAACTCTCAATATAGAAGGAATAGGCGATGAATTTTAAAAAAATAGGACTGATTTTTGTAGCAACTGCAATGACGATGACACCATTATTAAGTACCGCTAATGCGGAAGATAATAGTGTTGGTTTGCGTGTGAGCGCTGTTTTGCCAGAAAATCAACGATCAAACGATATTTCATATTTTGATTTGTTGGTTAAGCCAAAAGATGAACAGACGCTCATTGTTAACGTAGTCAATACCAGTAATAAACCACAAACTGTGAACACAGCGGTCAGCGCTGCCAAAACAAACATCAACGGTGTCGTAGAATATGCCCCATCTAAGAACAAACTAGATAAGTCAGCACCGTTTGATATGGCAAAAATTGCGACCCTACCTAAATCAGTAGAAATTCCTGCCAATAGCTCAAAAAAATTGGAAGTGAAATTGGCTATTCCAGATAAAAACTGGGATGGTGTAGTGGCCGGGGGTATTACGGTGACACAAGCTGAAGCTACCCAAAGTAATAGTAACAAAAAAAGCGGTGTAACGATTCGAATCGATACGCCTACGCAATTGGTGTTTTGCTACAAACAAAACAGGATTCAACCGTAGCTGAAAAATTGAATTTGGCTAAGGTAACCGCTGGTCAAATTGATGCACGCAATGCAATCATTTCCGAATTGCATAATACTTCCGAAACATATCTTAAGAAAGTATCTGTGACATCAAAAGTAACGCGTGTTAACAGCAGTAAAGTGCTCTATGAATCTAAGAAAAGTGATATGAAGATTGCACCGAGTTCGATTTTTAACTACCCAATCAATTTAAAGGGACATGCCTTTAAAGCGGGTCGTTATACAATGAATATGACTGTAAAATCTGAAAAAAACACTTGGCATTTCAAGAAAAACTTTACCATAATAACCAAAGAAGCGACTGATGTGAACGCCAAGGATATTACAATTGTCCATGACGAAGGCTTCAATTGGTGGTGGATCGTCTTGATTGTCGCTATCATACTAGCTCTGGGTGCCTATATTTGGAAGCGCCGTCGTAATCAAACTAACAAGAATTAAATAAAAAAAGCCTAAAAAGAAGCAATGCATATCTGAAAGATAAAGTAACTGTCGCAGATATGTGGCTTTTTTTTAGGCTTTTTGATAGCAAATAATTATCTTAACGTTCGGCTAGTAGTGTGTAGTGAGCTAATAGTGTGACGACTTGAGTGAATGAAGATGATTCACTTGCCGGGCTTGGTTGAAAATTAGGCTGTGTCATTTCGTTAAAATCACTTACTGTATCTTGAAATAATGCGTATGGTTGATTTTTGGAGATCACATGTTTCTTTTTTGGCGTTGTGACAGCGGGTGATTGTTTGCTGCTGGTTGGTTTTTTAGATTGCGACGTGGCATTTTCAGTAGCTGCTTGACTAGCTGATGACGCCTTAGGCGTTGATTGTGTGTTGCTTGGATTTGGTTGCGGTCTTATTTGTGCTTGTGAGAGGAATGGGTCTGCAACGCGATCAGTGTGCTGGGAAATCGTACTGTTGTTGACGGGTTGACTGGCATTCTTTTCGAGGTGAATTGTGAAATGCCAAGTGGTGTTATTATCCTTTGGCAAAACAAAGCTGCCGGGCCAGTCAGTTTGAGACATTGTATAGTCTTTTAATTGTGCCAGAGTGGACACTGGTGAAAAATCAATTTGTTCGCCAGTGTGTCCAGAAAAAATAGCCTTGCGTAGTATTTTGCCTTGATATTCAAAGTTAATCGTAACGTATTGCGTTAAAGGTTCGTAATAATAATTAATGCTACGGTTGTCATGATACGTAAAAATGCCGTTGGCATTATTTGGTTGCGACGCGAGCTTAAAACCGGGTAATGATAGGGGCTTTGTGTGATAAGGTGTGTTCAAATCACCAGAAATAGTTTGTGAAGCTGCGAGGGGATGTTGTTGCTCATCGAGATAGTTAATCCTTAGCGAGGTGGTATAAGGGTGGTAGTCGTTGCGTTCAATCATTAATTGTTGCAAGTTATGATTGGTACCCGTTGACGCAGAAAAAACAAGCGATATTGGATTGGTTAACAAATCCTCATCAGTGATGTGATAGGACCATACTTTTGACTGATAGGTCACCATTAAATTTTGTGTTTCAGCATGGTAGACTATCTGCAATGATTCAAAATCATCATTAGTGTGTGGTTTGATAGCCATGGCATCATGTTCATAGGTTTGAATTTCACCATCTGTGCTAGATCCAAAGAAAGCACCAAATGGTGACCCGTTGCCTTCTGAAGTACCAAATTCTTTGGGATCGCTGGTAAATGATCCTGCTTCGCCGTTGGCATTATAATAAGTATCTAATTTGAAACCAAAAACATTCGCAATTTTACCTAAACCAAAGGCACCACCATTTGTATGATTAACTTGACTAACCTTTTCAAAAGGTACCAATGCGAAAGCTAACCCGTCGCCACCGCATTGTTGTTGCAATTTGCTACCTAAATTAACCTTTAAGTCCAACGAAAAATCTTGTGATAAATCAATGGGCGTATTTTGATAAGCAGCTCCGGACAGCATAGGGTGGTCATCAGTTAACGTAAAAATATTGTGATTAACTTTGGCCGAACCATTGGTTGTAAAATTTGAAATTAATTGTTGTTGTGTTAAGTGGCTTTGTGAAATTAAAGCACTAGCATTAGCCACTGTGTAAGGCATTAATTGATTAACAGTGAGTAGTGTTGAACTAAATGCCAAAAGGTAGTAGAGGCGGTTTATTTTATTTTGATTGTTGGTCATTTTTATTTTTCTTTAGCCTTATGATGAGTTCAGCGAGTGATTGCCAATCACTAACTGTGGGTGGTTTTTTCCAAATCACTTGAGGTTTTGAGACGTCGTCACAAAGTGTGTCCGACAGGTAAATGTCAGCACTGTCATCAAGGACTTCAGTGACAAAATGCACACTGGCGTGACTGATATGATCTTTTAATATCGCTTCGATCATATTATTGGTGAAAGGGGATCCCGAAAAATTAAGACTAATAGTGATGGCGTCAACATTAGTGATGTCCAAATAGTAAAAGATGATACTAATCATATTTAAAATGGCTGCGTTTAAATAGGTGGGTGGCACGATTTCTTTGGGATAGTTAATTGATTGTAAAAAGGATTCAATCAAGTAATAAATTGACGGATAGATATCTTGAAAATAATTCGTTGAAATATTATCTTGCGATAGCAGCGCCCAATGGTTAGTTGTCGTAAATTTAAGGCAATAACATGCCATTGCGTGACTAATTTTCTCAGCGTCTTCGGGTGTGCAATTTAATTTACTATGACTTAATCTTGGCATGATTACCGCCGCCAGTCGATCTACAATTGGTTGGGCGTAATCAGTGAAAGAGATGGGCGCCGATATTTCTAATAGGTCAAAAATATTAAGGGCACTAATGAGATGTGATAGCACCATGTTATTTAGAGGAATGCCTAAACGTTGACAAATATCATCTGGCAAACCGTCATCAACATGGATGTGCTTGTCTTCGTGTTGCATGATATTGCGGCAGTTGTCTGGATTATGGGTTATTTCATTCAAAAAAATAGCGATCAGAAGTCTTTTTTTGTCAGCACCGTGGGTATTGATGTAGCTTTTGTCAACTAAAAATTGACTGACTGCTTGACTTGCTGACAGGATATAATGATCAAATTTTGGTTTAGCATCGTAGTGATCGTAAATCACAAAAGCGGCCGAAATCACAGCTTCGGGTGAGTCAAGATCAATAAGCTCTGATAAGGTATTTTTTTGAATGAAGAAATAAGAGGTGCTCCAGCCAAATTCCGATTGCATAAACGTGTAATTTGGTATGCTGCCAGAAATTAATCGTTGATCTAGCAATAATTTAAGTGGCGATAAATCAAAGAAATATTGCGATAAACGATAGACATGATAACGAGTCAATGTCATTTTTTGATAAATGATACCACGTTTTAGTACCATCCAATCGTCACCAAATAACACGTTGATGTCACTATTTAGGGCTTCTAATGACTCACGCATCAAATAGTCTGACACTTTGAACTGATTGGTTAAATTACGAAGCTCGTAGGTGTTTTGTTTGTTTTCCAGCAAAGTAGTGAGTAACTTAATCTTTAAAGCGTCATTTTTATTAATAAATTCATTCAGGATTGAGGGCATAGGAATCTTTCGTTGTAGTGTTTATCGGTATATTACATTCATTATAAAACAGTTGGCAGGTCATGCAAAAAAAAACCCATCAATTAATTTGATGAGTTTTATCAATTAGTTGTGACGTTTTTGATACCAAACGAGTGTAATCGTAGTCATAGCCAACGCTAGGAGAACGAGTGGCACAATTGCCAAAGCTTGAGCACTTGTACTTGGTAACTTAGCTTGCTTAGCAGGTGCTTCAGGTGTGAGTTTTGGTTCACTAGGTTGAATTGGCTTATCTGGTGTCACTGGGTCTACTGGAATAATTGGCGTAGGCGTAGGCGTGGGAGTAGGAGTAGGAGTAGGCGTAGGTGTTGGCGTGTGATGATTAATAATATCGAAGCCAGACACTTCAGTCTTATATCCTGAAACCTTATCTTCAGTGACGGTATAGACAATCTTTTTACCGTTAGTATCGTACTTTTGTAAATCAGTGAAACTGTATTGCCAATTATCTTTGGCTGTTACGGTTTTTGTATTGATGATTTGACCATTAGCCAATAAATTAACTTTAATGGCGTCAGGACGGCTACCATCTTGGTTGTTTTGGTCGTCCCAAGTTTTTGTACCTGATACAGAAGTTGTATCAGATAGTGTATTGGTAAAGTTATTACCGTCTTGTTGAGATGTGTAATGATCAACTGCTTCTTCCTTGACGGTGTAGGTATACGCATTGGCATCGGCATCATACTTTGGCAAGTTAGTGAATGAATATTGCCAGTTCGTCTCTTCGGAAACGGACTTACTATCAATTTTTACACCATTTTGGTAAAGATCAACGATGATTGCGTCAGGACGTAATCCTTCGGCGTTGTTATCATCTTGCCAAGTTTTCGTGCCTGATACAGTTTCAGTGGTTTCACCACCACCGCCACCACCATTATCTGGTGTATAGATATCTACGGTCTGCTTTTCTATATTGTCACCAGTAAGCTGACCAGAATTTTCATATTTGGAAGATTGACCGCCATCGGTAGCACGAGAGTCATAATTAATTAGAACGGTATCACTAAAATCACCAATATTGATATGGAATTGCGTGTCTGAATCATAGGAGATTGCGTCAGCTGGCACATCACTACTTTTTATGAAATCTGTAAAAGTAGCGTTGTAAGAACCATGCATTGCTGCCACTGTACCATGGACAACTTGTTGATTTTCGCCTATGAAGTCTGTATAAACACCATTTTTAATTTCTTCTTGTGTTAAATTCAGTCTCACTGTCCAATGAATAAGTGTTGGATCATTAGAATCAACTGTTCCCCATTTATACAAAACTTCATTTGGATCTGGTGTTGGATTGCCATCAGGGTCAACATGAATAGTTTGACCATTTGTTCCCCAATCAATCGGGACATCTGTATCTTCTTCTACTTGGCTATGATTCCAGTGAACCCAAATATTGAAGTCACCATTTATGCCGTTTTTGGCTGATGTTTCTGCATAATCAGTAAACGTAATTGTTACTTTACCTGTTGTATGGTCAGCCACAGCATGACCAATGACATTGCCGGCAGCGTCTTTGATATCAAATGTGACATCAGATTGTAATGCCAATACTGAGGGCACATTAACCGACATTGTATCTCCGGACTTAATAGCAGTTCCTGCGGGAATGTTATAGTCCCAGTGGGCTTGCATATTGTCGTAAATGCCAAAATCCGTTTTTGGATTACCGTTTTCATCTTCGAGTTCTGCATGGGTCACGAACTGGTCACCCCAGTCTGTGGCTCTCAAAGCAGGCGCACGAGATTGTGCTTGTGCATTAGTTATTTGATTAGTAGCTTTTTGATTCTGTGTTGTTGGTATTAGTGAAGACTTGTCGCTTGTAGCGGGCAAAGTTGTAGCTGCTGTCGTCTCTTCTTTAGTGACATCAGTGTGATTGCTTTGCTCCGTTGTTGCCTGTGATACTGTTGTATCCGTTGAAGCTGCCTGTGTGGCAGCTGATATAGGCGTCACAGCAAAAGTGCTGATCATCACAACCAAACTGAACAGTGTGGTGAATTTCTTGAACATGTTTCTCTCCTTATCATTTTTCTATTGTTCATCAGGTATTGTAATAGGGTAAGTCATCATATCATTCTCAAGAATTTGATTAAAAATTAAAAAAATAAAAACCGTTATTATAGTGCTGAATAAGCGAGAATGATAACGGTTTCAGTCATATCAAGAGTGCCCGCCAAGTAGTCAAAGAATAGTCACAAACTGAACGATTTTGTTCACTGTTAGTTCATCAGTTCTCCCGTATATCTTCACAAATTTTAGAGATAATAATCTTGTGAAGAAGTGAGAGTGTTCTCGCGGTAACACAATATACATAAAAGGAAGAGGTATATATTATGACGATTTACACAAAGACAATCACTGCTGCTTTGGCATTAATGTTAGGTGCAGCCCCACTTGTTGGTACTGTTAGTGCTGAAACTTCAGATGGAACTGTGACATTTTCTGATGAAACAGGTGCACTGTCAATTGATAGTGCAGATGACATTACATTTGGCACAATTGACTTGGCAAGCGTTGCTGATTTCACACCTACGGCTACAAACCAAGCAACAGGTAAGGTTGTTTTGAGCCAAACTTCAGCTAATCCAACTGGCACTTATGGTATTACAGTGCAACAAACAGGTGATTGGATCAATGGTGGAACGCAAGCGACAGCAGCTAACCTGCCAATTCAGTATGATGGTACTTCTATTACAGCTGCTCAAGATTTTGTTACTACTGGTACGTCTGCGCCAACAACACGTGGTTTATCTGACAAGAATTTTAACTATGGCTCTAAGGACTTTACTTTAGACTTGACAGGTAGTGGTAATTTGACAAATGCTCTTGACAAGGCATTGACATCTGAAGTGACTTGGACTTTGACAGAGGGTGCATAATGCTTAGAAGACTATTCGATTAGAGTAGTCTTTTTCTGGTATGAGGTAGAGTTCATGAATGACAACATCATATCAATTGCTGAAAAGATTTACTTTGATGACGATGGCCAATTAGTTATTACTGAAGGACGACCGAACTTCACATCAGCAGTTGAGAAGCTTTTTGATAATAGTGTTAGTATGCACATCTGTCATTCGATTAGTTGGCAGACGATGGATGATATAGTAGGGGGCATTGTAAAGTCGGCTTATGATAAGTCACAGAAAGAAAATTTGATAAGCACTTTCTTACGCGCTTTATATGCTGGCGAAGTCAGTCCAACGGTCAATCATAAGGCAACAGCTGCCACTTTGAGCGACGATTACAATGCATGGTGTTTGCAAAACATTGAATCACTATGGTCACAAAATAACGGTTTAGTTCAAACATTTTATCAAAAAATGTTTAGTCAAGTGCACAACTTACGTTTAGATAAAGGTTTTTGGAATATAAGAATTAAGATGAATTTTGACCCACGTCACTGGGTGCACTACAATGATGCTGGTGTGGCAGATATGAGTGATGATAATCCGAATCCACCTAGTGGACCAGATGTTTATCGCAACACTTTCGTACTGACAAGCGATGCTGACGCCAGACAATTAAACTGGCTAGCAGCGGTCACGAGTGCAATAGGATTCGGTTATCCAGACTTTGTACAAAATAAACTGGGTGTGTCATTTAGTTTTCCAGCAGTCTATACGTGGCAACCAGTTTTGTACTCGTCTTCTAATAGCTTCTTAATTAATTGGGATCATAAAGCCTACTTGAACGAATATATTGAGTGGGATACAAGTAAATTTTAGCTTAAATTATCACAAAAGGAGAAACTATGGGAATTCTAGGAACAATATTGGGTGCCGGTGCAATGGTGGGTAAGATTTGTGGCGCTTTTGCGAGCACATTGTCTGATACCAATGCGGGACGCTTAACTATGTGCTACACTGACCATGATGGACAGACACACTTATTATCTGACACTGGCTTATCAATCGGTGATGGCTCTTTTATCACAAGTAAAAATGAAACAACTGGTAAGGTTGATCATCTTTTGTTCAATCGCTCCTCTGAAAATGCACTCGAGATTACCCGTGCTAATGTTGATGATATCAAGGGTGATGACCCAATGAGTGAAAGCTTGCTCATTGGGCCAACTGATAAAGGTTATATTGAACCATTTTATACGAATTCACATTATCCAGTTGACACATTTGTGCAAGTCGTGCCAGTTAACGAACCCACCACTTTTAGAGGAAATGCTCTGGCGGCTGGCGGCATGATTTATACTGCGAGTTTTAAAAATTTAGTTGTTGATTCTGAAAATGTTAAATCAGGTTCTTATTTTCAATTGAATTATAATCAAGGCGCTTTGTTCTTTTCAAATGTTACCCTTGCGCCATCAGGCGTGGCCTATTTAAGAGTCACAGCGCATAATGGGATTGCGTTTAGCAATGAGGTTGAATTACCAGTTGTGAAGACTGGTAATAACTATAATTGTAAGTACTCATTTTCTGAATTTGGCATCAAAAGTGGTGATGTTGTTGACATTGATTTACGTGTGCTGTTTGGGGCTGCAGAAGCTTCAAAGATAAAACAATTACAAACAAATCGAGGCTTGAAAACAGCACCAATAAATGAACACGAGATGGATTTCATCTCACAATTACACCTTTAATTGTGATGGATGGATTTGTTCGTGGGCAATTGTTTGCTAACATCTATATTGGTGTTCCTTATTCAACAGTGATTGCTTACATGACGGACAATGAAGTTAATCCAAATGTGACATTTCAAATAGTTGCCGGGCAACTACCGGGGGGGATACTGTTTAATGAAACGACTGGTGAATTATATGGAACGGCAACGCCATTTGCGCAGACTCATGATGTGCAAGTGAGCACAATCAATGGTCATGATATTTTAACAGTACGTTTAAATATTTGTGCGACGGTTTCGCCACCACTTAAGATTGGACCATTATCTAAAATCATTATTTTTCAAAAAGGACAGTTTTTTGCACAAAAAATAGCGGTTGATGGCGGTGTTGGCAAGATAAATTATAGTTGTCACGGTTTGCCATGTGGCTTATATTGTCATGGGACAACTGGTGTGATTTATGGACAACCCATTGCGTTTGGCGGCGATACAACAATTACAATAACGGTGATGGATAGCCAGAACACAACAGATACTGTAAAGGTGATTATTAGAATGGTACAAGATGATGATGAAAGATATTAGAACTGAAACGCTTGAATTTCCAGCTGGTTATTTTGGTTTAGTGACGATGACAACGCAAGCAGGTTATGCCATAGAAGTTACTATTACTGATCAGAATGGTACGCAATTATTTTATGCGCAGCGATCAAGTAGCAATCCAATACCAACTATTACTGGCACATTTATCACATTGACAGACAATCCTACGGTGACAATTCGTTGTGATGATTCGACAGATTTAGATGTGCGCTATGAGCAACTCACTATTTCAAATAATGATGACAGTCTGATTACTCGTGATTATGTTTTCGTGGCGGAAGATTGGACCGACTACGATTATAATGACTTATTTTTATCAGTGTCAGCATGGCAACATAACGGTTAATAACGTTTACGTTAACACCTAGTTGCCTTTTTTTGTTGCAGTTGCGTTTGACAATGTTCGGATTTTTCACGTACAATAGTAAAGTAACTAATTAACTGAAAAGATTGATTTACAGAAAGATAACTTGCTAAATACGGAGAAATAACAATGGCAAAATCAGAACATCCGGCAGTGTGGTATGAACATCTGCATACCGAGAAATACACCGGCGCACGCAGAGGCCGTATCCACACGCCGCATGGCACATTTGAGACGCCTATGT
The DNA here is from genome assembly GCF_002095565.1 of Leuconostoc sp. BM2. NCBI lineage: Bacteria > Bacillati > Bacillota > Bacilli > Lactobacillales > Lactobacillaceae > Leuconostoc > Leuconostoc sp. BM2. The sequence continues at coordinate 50,119 of NZ_MOWQ01000006.1, forward strand.
TCATGCCGGTTGGCACACAAGGTGCTGTCAAAGGTGTTGGTACACGTGAATTAAAAGATATTGGTGCACAATTTATTTTGAGCAATACCTATCACTTATGGGTTCGTCCCGGGGATGAGTTAATTGCGCAAGCTGGTGGGTTACACAAATATATGGGTTGGGACCAAGCCATTTTGACTGATTCAGGTGGCTTCCAAGTCTTCTCATTGGCTGACGCTCGTAAGCTCAAAGAAGAAGGCGTCACTTTCCAAAATCACGTCAACGGGGACAAGATGTTTCTATCACCTGAAGTGGCAATGAGAATTCAGAATAATTTGGGTTCAGATGTCATGATGCAACTTGACGAAGCCATTCCGTATTTTGAAACTTATGAATACATCAAGGAATCAATGCAACGATCATTACGTTGGGCAGAACGTGCGCAAGTTGCCCACAAAAATCCTGACACACAAGCCTTGTTTGGTATTGTACAGGGCGCTGGTTTTAAAGCATTGCGTACAGAGTCTGCTAATGGTTTAGTTGGCATGGACTTGCCCGGTTATGCAGTCGGTGGCTTATCAGTTGGTGAATCTAAAAAAGAAATGAACCGCGTGCTTGATTTCACTATGCCACTGTTGCCAGAAGACAAGCCTCGCTACCTTATGGGCGTGGCAGCACCTGATTCATTGATTGACGGTGTTATTCGCGGTGTTGATATGTTTGACTCGGTCTTGCCCACTCGAATTGGTCGTAAAGGTACCTTAATGACACGCTTTGGTCGCGTCGTCATCAAAAATTCAAAGTACAAAAATGATTTCACACCATTGGATCCAGATTTGAGTTATTACTCACCTAATCCAATTCGCCGTGAACAATTTGGTAACTTAGCACAATATGATTTGCCGGATTACAACCCATTCCAGAATCTGACACGCTCATACTTACACCACTTGTTTAACGCCAATGAGTTACTAGGTGCACAATTAGCGTCAGAACATAATTTACGTTTCTTACTGCAATTCATGGAAGATATGCGTACAGCAATCGAGAATGATGAGCTACTAGCTTTCCGTGAGACAGTCATGGAAGAATACGGTTACAACAAACCAAATGCACGTCTTTTTTAAATTTGGTACAATAGAGATACTAGTAAAATTATGGGCTTTACTCAAAATATGACCACAGAATGAAGAAAGTAGGATATAACATGTCTTGGAATTTGATTTTGCCATTGGTGATTATCGTGGCAATGTTTTGGTTTATGTCACGCCAACAAAAGAAGCAACGTGAACAACAACAAACTATGCAAAACAGTTTGCAAAAAGGTAGTTCAGTTGTGACAATTGGCGGCTTACATGCGATTGTTGATAGCGTAGATACTGCTGCAAAAACAGTTGATTTAGACGCTGAAGGTGTTATTTTGACATTTGAATTGTCAGCAATTCGTACAATCAAAAACCCTGTTGCACCAGTAGCAGAAAAGCCAACAGTTGATGACTTAAAGCCAGCCGAAACAGTTGAAGAAACAGAAAAGATTACTGATGATACTGATAAGCCATCAGATAGCAAGTAAATTTTCTTAACGGTATAATAAAAGGGAGCGAAAGCTTCCTTTTATTTTGGAGAAAATATGAAAACACACGTTTTGACTATGCCTGATGGTACAAAAATTGTTTATGATGAATATGGAAATGACACGCTAACGACTGTTTTGCTATTGCATGGCAATGGTAGCTCTGCGCGTTACTTTAAGCGTCAATTACCAATCTATGCTGCACATTTACATGTCATTGCGATTGACTCAAGAGGGCATGGTCGCTCTAATAATACACAACCGGATATTAAGATTACTGATTTAATTAGTGATATTGAACAAATTCGTACGACGTTGCATCTCGACAAAGTGGTTATTTTAGGTTACAGCGATGGTGCTAATATTGCTATGAAATATGCCATACAATATCCACAGCATGTGGCACGTTTGGTACTCAATGCACCTAATTTGACTTCGGAAGGTGTGTACAAAATTCTCTGGTGGGGAGACAATGTTGCGCAAGTTGCGACTGCAGCAATGGCACCAGTCAGTGCTTATGCTAAACGTCGCCACCAACAATTACATGTGATGAGTGAACCACTTAATATTACTTGTCAGCAATTGGCGGATTTAGCCATTCCTACTTTGATAGTCATTGGTGAGTTTGATCTAGTCAAGCGTCGTCATATCGAACATATTGCTGAAATAATGCCACATGCACAAGTCATGATTTTAAAGGGACATGGGCATTTTGTCACTTACACGAACCCACGCAAGTTTGCGCAATTGGTGGCACCATTTTTAATAGGGGGAAATGATGCAAAAATTTAAAAACTTATTATTGCGGTTGGTGATTCCGACCATTACGTTGATTTTGGTGACACAATTAATCATTATGACGCGTGAGATTACTTGGCAGGCAATTTGGTCAAGTATTAATGACGTGGCATGGTGGCAAGCCGCTTTGTTGATTTTGCTTGGCTTTTTAGCGGTGATACCGACATTGTATAACGACCAAATATTAAGTCGCTGGCAAGGGTATCAATTGACAAATGGTGAGTTGTTACAGCGTTCATGGCTCGTTAATGTGATCAACCTTAACGTTGGTTTTTTTGGTGTCTTTAGTGTGTTATTACGGCGTATTTTTTATAGCGACCAAACACGAAAGAATGGTGTTAAGCCCTTTGTACAAATGTATTTTTTGGGACAAACTGGTTTATTGCTATTGGCAGTGCTAGTTTTGTTTGATTTGTTAGTTTGGCACAGTCATTATTTTGCCGATGAAATTGGTTGGTTGGCAGTATTAATCATCGTCGGCATGGCGGCTTTGGCAGTATCGTTAAGTTCACGTTTGAAAGCTTGGGACGGGCTGACATGGCCAGTTGCAGGACAGTTAATGTTAAATGCTGTGGTTGCTGTGAGTGCACAAATGATTTTGTTTTTAATCATTGGCATTATCATTAATGTTCAATTAAGCTGGTTAAATATTTTAATCGTCTTTGTTATTGCTAGTACAATTGCGTTGATTTCAATGGCGCCGGGTACTTGGGGTGCTTTTGAAGTCGCGGTTTTATTGCTAATTAGTTTGCTTGGCATATCTCGCGTGGATGGTGTCATTTGGCTAATTTTATATCGTGTGACCTTTAATTTGGTGCCGCTATTGAGCGCGCTGGGCTTGTTATTTTTCCGGCTATCAAAGCAGATAAATAATAATTTTCGTGGTGTACCACATTATGTTGCGCAAGCCGTGGTACATCGTTTGGTGACGATTGCACTTTATTTATCTGGTATTTTACTAGTGCTATCTGGTACGATGCCTCAAATCGTTGAGCGAATACCATTATTTAACCAACTTAGATTGTGGCCTATTACTTATGCGCTGGCGAATCAGTTACCTAGCATTTTATTGGGATTCTTGATTTTGATGAATGCACGTGGCGTAGCTAATCGTGTGGCGCGTGCTTATCAGTCAACCATTATTGTTCTAAGTTTGACGGTTGTATATGTGCTATTTTTCTATCGCCATCTATTACCTTTGATTTTGATTGGTTTGGTATTAATGGCAGTTATTTTTAGCAAAAAAACGTTATATCGGTCACAATTTATACACGCGTGGGAAGAGCAAACAGTTGATGGTGTGATATGGGGTGCCTTGATTGCCGGTTACTTAATGTTAGGCTTCATGCATGTGCCAAGTATTCATCGCCACTTTATTCATGTTGGTCATTTACCATCAATACACTGGTGGTGGTTAGGCGCCGTTACGATAGCAATTGTTGCGATTTCTGTTTGGCTGCTAGCACAATTTTTACATGCCAAACAACGACCATTGGGCACTGAATTTGATGAAATGCGCGTACAAGAAGTCTTATCACTCGGTGACAATCACTATACCAGCTTGATTTTTTTGGGTGATAAGCGACTTTATTTTTACCAAATTAAGGAACATGATGTTGTTGGGTTGCAGTTTAGATTAGTCAATAATAAGGCCATGGTGATGGGCGATCCATTTGGGGAGTCACATTATTTTGCTGAAGCCATGCAAGCTTTTGTTGAAGAAGCTGATCGACTTGGTTATGTACCAGTATTTTATGAGGTTAGTGAGCGTGTGGCGATGCTAGCTCATGAGTTTGGCTATGACTTTTTCAAACTTGGCGAAGAGGCGCATGTTAATTTGGCTGATTTTTCAACGGCTGGCAAAAAAATGCAAAATATTCGTTCAGAAATAAATCAAGCTGGTCGCGCTGGCTTTGAATTCAAAGTTTTGACACCACCATTCAGCCCAGCCGTCCTCACACAAATGCAGGCAATTAGTGATGAATGGTTAGCCGGTCGTGATGAAAAAGGTTACTCGTTAGGCTTTTTTGACCCTAATTATTTGCAACGTGGCGAGGTTGCCATTTTGGAAAAAGATGATCGCATTGAGGCGTTTGCTTCATTAGTTGTTTCACACACAGAAAAGCAGATGGCAGTTGACTTAATGCGTTTCACTGCTTCAGCACCTAATGGGGTGATGGATGTCCTTTTTGTTAATGTCTTCAAATATGCAAAGGCACAAAACTATGAAACTTTTAATTTAGGCATGTCACCCTTAGCCAATGTCGGGCTTCATCGACAAAGCTTTGGACGTGAGCGATTAGCTAACTTAGTCTATCAATTTGGATCCAAAGTCTATTCTTTTGAAGGCTTACATCACTACAAAAATAAATTTTCTCCTACGTGGCAGGCAATGTACATTGCTTATTCGAGAAAAAGTAGCATTATTGCTGTGATGATTGGACTACTGAAGGTTGATAATAAGGGAGTGGCACATGCACCAGAGATAGATTTGCGTTATACTAAAGACAATTTGGATGAGGAGGACAATTAAATAATGCCAATGCATGAATACTTTATGGGCATGACACAACTAGAGCTCATTAATCGCGCGCCGGGATTTTTCAAATATCAACCCCACAACGTAGCGGCGCACTCTTGGAAAGTGACTCAAATCGCGCAGTTTCTAGCGGATGTTGAGGAACAAAATGGCGCCAAAATTAATTGGCAATCGGTTTATGAAAAAGCCTTGAATCATGATTACACAGAACGATTTATCGGTGATATCAAAACACCCGTGAAATATGCGACCTCAACCTTACGGTCAATGTTAGCTGACGTAGAAGATTCAATGACCGAAAATTTTATCAAAACAGAAATTCCAGCGCAATTTCAAGCAGCCTATACGAGACGGCTTGGAGAAGGTAAAGACGACAGCATTGAAGGACAAATTTTGTCCATTGCTGATAAAATTGACCTGATGTATGAAGCGTATGGCGAACTTGAAAAGTTTAATCCAGAACCAGTCTATGTTTCAATTTTCCAAAGCAGTTTAGAAGCACTTTCTGAGTATCAATCAATGGCGAGTGTTAAGTATTTAGCCACTGAAATTTTACCAGACATCTTCCATGAAACTTTCATCCACAAAGCATTATTATATGATTTGGCGAAAAGTTTGCTACCTGATTTTGCTGCGAAAGTTAATAATGCTGAGCACTAAAATTTACCACTTAGAAAGGCAAATATTATGAAATTGTACGTTGTACGTCACGGGCAGACCATCTTTAATCAATTAAACAAAGTACAAGGTTGGGCTGATACACCACTTACTAAAAAAGGTGAAAAAGATGGTCAAATGGCTGGCCAACGACTAAAAAATGTCAAATTCAATGCTGCTTATTCTTCAGATACGTCGCGTGCTATCCACACGGCTGAGTTTGTTTTGGCTGAAAACAATAATTCCACACCACAACTGAAGTTTCTGCCCGAATGGCGTGAATATTTTTTTGGGAGTTTTGAAGGTGGTAGCAACGATATTATGTGGGGCGCTGTCGCTGATGCGCTCGATGTTAGCGAAAAAACGCCTGATGCGATTGCTGAATCAATACATGATATGACGGCTATCATGAACAAAATTCATGAAGTAGATCCGCAACATATTGGCGAAACTGCCGCTGATTTTTGGCAACGTATGTCCGGCGCACTGGGTCACTTAAACGCTAAGCATCAACCCAATGATAATATTTTAATTGTGACTCACGGCCAATTGATTGGTAACTTAGCGCAACACTATGGCCATCTGCAAGGCGCCCAGCGTCCTCGAAATGGTGCAGTTGCTGTCTTTGATTTGGATAATAATGGTTTGAAAGTGACTCACTTTAATGACATTGACACCATTTTTTCCTAAAAATAGATATATTTAAAAATTCTTTACTTTTATTGAGAAACAAAATAAACCTTTTAGCAATGATTTTTTCACAATTGTTTCTGAAAACATCATTGTTATTTTCTTCACAAAAATTTGATAAACGATTGACATTTTAGAGTGGAACCGGTTACAATATTATGGTAAGTGATTATCATAATTGAAGGAGATAACATGGTTAAACAAGATAGCCTGCTCACTAAGATTGCGTTTTTGGGCATTTCATTTGTCTTGACAAGTGCGTATGCTATTAACGGTGCGTTGCCACAAATGACTGAGGCATTGCACATTTCATCGACAGAGGCGCAGGTTTTGGCAACAACACCGTCTATCACGGTAACGGTTTTTGTACTCTTGAGCAGCTTCATAGCAGCAAAACTTGGTGACAAAAACACTATTATTTTGGGTGTGACGTTAGTGGGTCTAGCTGGTATTGTGCCAATGTTCACTGACTCGTATGCCATTATATTAGTTTCACGAACAGTATTGGGCGCTGGACTAGGCATTTTTAATTCATTGGCAGTATCCATGATTGCAGTAATGTACAATGGTAAAACACGCGCGGCGATGTTAGGTTATCGTGCGGCTGCTGAGCAAGTTGGACAAGCAGTTTTGACTTTATTAGCAGGCTTGTTACTAGCATTTGGATGGCGTGCGACATTTTTGGTCTATTTGATTGCCTTTCCAATTTTATTCCTGTTCATCAAGCGTGTGCCCGATACTTCAGAAATGACACCACTACAATCATCAAAAGATGATAACTTTGAACACGAGGTTGAAGAACGTTCGGCCAATTTTTCCGGTGGGCAAAAACAACGTTTATCAATTGCGCGTGGCGTGGTCGGAAATCCTAAAATTTTGATACTTGATGATTCAACATCCGCCTTGGATGCGCGATCTGAAAAATTAGTGCAAGAAGCGCTTGATCGTGATTTGAAAGGTACCACGACATTTGTGATTGCTGAAAAAATTAGCTCCGTATTACACGCAGATCGCATTTTGGTGCTTGATAATGGGCAACTTGTTGGTGTTGGGTCACATCAAGAATTATTGCAATCATCTCCTATTTATACAGAAATCTATGAGACACAGAAAGCGAAAGGAGCGAACGCATGACTGATATTAAACGCGCGGTTGTCTATTTTGCAAAATATCTTAAGCGTTATTGGCTCAGCTTAGCTTTTGTTACGGTTGTAACAGTCATTTCTATTTATTTTGAAGTTAAAGCACCAGTTTATATGGGTCAAGCTATTACGGAATTGGCTAATTATGTTGGACAATACATGAATCCTCAGACGCATCAAACTGCCAGCATGACGCCATTTTACAAAGCACTTGGCTTGATGATGTTGTTCTTCGTTGTGACTGCGATTACCATGTTCATTTCAAGTTTTATTTCCAGTCGCATTAGTGCGGAAGCTTCTGGTCGTATGCGAATTGGTTTGTTTGCCAAATTGCAGCGGATGACAATTAAGTATTTTGATACACATCGAGACGGTGAAATTTTGTCATTGTTTACGTCTGACTTGGATAATATTTTCAATGCGATGAACCAAGCTATTTTCCAGTTATTGTCACAATTTGCCCTATTTGTCGGTGTTATCTTGATGATGTTTAATCAAAATGTGAAGCTCGCATTGGTAACAATGGCTTCAACACCGGTTGCAATTATCGTCGCATGGTTTGTTATTAGTCGTGCACGTCACTATATTGATCAACAACAAGACGCCACTGGTAAAATGAACGGCTACATCAACGAGCAAATTAATGGTGAAAAAATCATTATTACGCAAGGATTACAAAAAGATTCAATTGCTGGTTTTGCCCCACATAATGAAACTGTCAAACAAGCAACTTTCAAGGGTCAAGTATACTCAGGTATGTTATTTCCTCTGATGCAAGGATTGTCTTTACTTAACTTGGCAATCGTGATATTCTTCGGTTCGTGGCTGGTTGTGCATGATGGTATGGATAAGTCAGTTGGCTTAGGCTTGATCGTAGTTTTTGTTAATTATTCACAGCAGTATTATCAGCCGATTACGCAAATTACGTCGATTTATAACATGCTTCAGCTGGCTGTTACTGGTGCACGTCGATTAAGTGATGTTGATGAGCAAGTCGAAGAAGTCACACCGGTCAATGGTCAAAAATTGACTGGCGTTGCATCTAATGTTGCGTTGAAGGATATTCATTTTGCCTATCAAGAAGATAAAGAAATCTTGCACGGTGTCTCAATTGATGTTCAAAAAGGTGAAATGGTCGCACTAGTTGGGCCAACTGGTTCTGGTAAGACAACCGTGATGAATCTATTAAATCGCTTTTATGATGTGACAGGAGGTTCTGTTACATTCGATGGTGTTGATGTCCGTGATCTAGATCTTAAGTCGTTGCGGGATCATGTTGGTATTGTGTTACAAGATTCTGTGCTATTTAGTGGCACAATCGCTGATAATATTAAATTTGGGGATCCTGAAGCTAGTGACGAAGCGATGATCTATGCTGCCAAACAGGCTAATATTCACGATTTTATCATGACATTGCCTGATACTTATCAAACCAAAGTAGATGATGAAAACTCGATATTTTCAACTGGTCAAAAGCAACTGCTTTCAATCGCTAGAACAATTTTGACAAATCCATCATTTTTAATTTTGGATGAGGCAACCTCAAACGTTGATACAGTTACAGAAGCAAGAATTCAAGCAGCAATGGATAATGTTATTGCTGGACGGACAAGTTTCGTGATTGCACATCGTTTGAAAACGATTTTGGGTGCTGATAAGATTGTCGTCTTAAAGGATGGACAAGTCATTGAAGAAGGCTCCCACGAAGCATTAGTTGCTGAAGGTGGCTTTTACGCCGAATTGTATCATAATCAAATGGTATTTGAATAAATCCGTTTAGCCACTAATTTTTCGAAAAATTAGTGGCTTTTGATTAGGAGAATAAGCGATGGTAAAAAAGGCTAAAAATGGGTCATTATTGGAAGGAAAACGCTTAAAATGTTATACTATTACTATTGCGTTTCATACGTACGTTTAGCGTGCGTTTAATTTTTGGAGGAGACAATGAACATTGGTTTGTTTACGGACACGTATTTCCCACAAGTCAGTGGGGTTGCGACCTCAATCAAAACTTTAAAAGAGGCATTAGAAGCTCAAGGACATCAGGTTTACATATTTACCTCGACGGATCCCAAAGTGCCTAAAAATAAATTTGAACCACATATTTATCGTTTTTCAAGTGTGCCATATCTCGGTTTTAAGGATCGACGATTGGCTTTTCGTGGTTTAATTCAAGCTGTTGAAATTGCTAAGTCGGTCCAACTTGATATTGTACACACACAAACTGAGTTTTCACTTGGTTTGTTGGGTAAATTTGTGGCGCGACAACTCAAAATTCCGGCTGTGCACACGTATCATACAATGTATGAGGATTACACACATTATTTTGCCAAAGGAATGCTCATTGGACCAAATGGTGTGGGTCGCATCATGAAAGCCTATATGATGAGTATGGCTGGCGTTATTGCACCTTCTAAATTAGTACAAGATACACTGGTACGCTATGGTATTACAGTACCAATGCGAATTATACCAACCGGCGTATCACTACCGAAGCGTCGCTCTACACAAGTTAATTTGCGACATAATTATCATTTTTATGATACACAACCAATCATTTTGTCTCTAGGTCGATTGGCTTTTGAAAAAAATGTCGCCATGACAATTTCGGTTTTTTCAGAGTTGCTGCAAGTGATGCCAGATGCGCGTTTAGTAATTGCCGGTGATGGACCAGCTAGAAAATCTCTGTTTGAGCAAGTGGCAGAGCTTGAATTAGAAGATAAAGTTATTTTTACAGGGATGGTTAATCACGAAGATATTGGCGATTATTACCAAATGGCAAATGTATTCGTCAGTTCATCAGACACGGAAACGCAAGGCTTAACATTTATTGAAGCTATGGCTGCCAATCGTCCTTTTGTGGCGATTTATTCTCCATACTTGGATAATTTAGTTGACAATGAAGCAATTGGCACATTAGTTAGTGATTATGATGAATTGTTGGCAGCGGTTCAAAAATATCTTGAACGACCTAATACATTGGCAGATGAGCAAGTTCGTCAAGCTAAAATGAAAGATGTTGATGCCACAAAATTTGCTGAACGTGTCTTAGCTTTTTATCAAGATATCTTGGCCGACTATCACGCTGATGATGTTGATGACGAGTATCCCAATGACGAAGAGGTCGGCTACATGAAGCGTATCTTGCGCAATCCATTTAGGAGAAGTTAATTGAAAGTTTTACTTTACTTTGAAAATCAAAAGTTAATTGCAAAATCCGGTATAGGTCGTGCCTTGAAATTACAGCAAGAAGCGCTATCACATACTGACGTGGTTGTCACAACTGACCCTAAGTCGACAGATTATGATATTTTGCACATTAATACTTATGGTGTTGAGAGTCATCACATGGTTAATAAGGCACATAAGTTGGGGAAAAAAGTGGTTTATCATGGCCATTCTACCTATGAGGATTTTCGTAACTCATTTATTGGATCTAACATGATTGCGCCGTTGTTTAAACGTTATTTAGTATCGTTGTATTCGAAGGCTGATGCGATTATCACCCCAACGCCATATTCTAAGCAACTTTTACGTGGCTATCGGCTAAGCCAACCAATCATACCAATATCAAATGGTATAGCTTTGGAAAAATATGCACATGATGACGAAAAAATCCGTCAATTCCGAGATTATTTTGATTTGTCGGATGAACAGAAAGTAGTCATGAGCGTTGGATTATTTTTTGAGCGAAAGGGTATTTTAGATTTTGTTGAATTGGCAAAACGCCACCCTGAGTATGTGTTTATTTGGTTTGGCTATACTGATTTAAGATTGGTGCCGGGTAAAATTAGTCGCCTCATTAAGGGGGATCATCCACGAAACTTGATTTTCCCCGGTTACATTACCGGTGATGTGATTCGTGGCGCCTTTCAAGGTGCGGATTTATTTTTATATCCATCTTATGAAGAAACTGAAGGTATTGTTGTGCTCGAAGCATTAGCATCAAAGCAAAATGTGTTAGTGCGTGACATTCCTGTTTATCATAATTGGTTACAGGATGGGATAAACAGTTACAAAGCGCACAGTTTTGATGAATTTGAAAGTAAAATGCAACAAATATTAAATGGTGAATTAACAGATTTGCGAGATGAGGGGTATCAATTAGCAAAAGCTCGTAATTTACCGGAAATTGGTCAACAGTTAAAAGCTGTTTACACGAATTTATTGGGGAAGTGAGTCTTAACAATGTTAAAACGTGATAGATTATCAATCATTATTGTGACCGTTTTAACCGCGGGTGTTATTTATTTTTTAACGCGGGAATTAAGTGGCAAAGGAAAGCAGCTTGAAGAAGCACTGAAACATCTTGATTGGCGCTGGTTAGTGGGCGGTCTCTTGATGATGATTGTGTCAATTGCCTTTGAAGCCGCGGCAACACGAGTGCTATTGAACAGAACGGACCGAAAAAACACTTCGTTTTTCGCCTTACTACGTGTACCTTTACTGAACTTATTAGGTACAGGTGTAACACCTTTTGCTACTGGGGGGCAACCCGCTCAATTGTACGGATTAGCGAGGGCAGGTGTTGAATCTGGTCGGGCAATGTCTGTTATTTTAATGAAATTTTTAGTCTACCAAGTCGTTGTCGTGCTATTCTTTATAGTAGGTTATGTTGCGGCAGATAATTTCATCTATTCACAAGTTGCGCCAACCTTTGCGACATTCATTCCATTTGCGATTGCTATTCACGCGGTTGTCATTGTGGGTATTGCCTTGGTGATGTTTTGGCCATCTTTGACTTTACGTCTAGTCGATTTTGTGGCCCCACTGTTTAAACGCGTTATGTCAAAACAACGGTTTGACAGTGTTATTTCAACGACGAAACAAAAAATTGATAACTTTCATGAAGAGTCACGACGAGTAATTAGTAGTTGGCAATCATTAGTCGGTTCATCAATATTTACGATGATGCAGCTGGTTGTTTTTTATTTGATTCCTTATTTTGTCATTCGTGCGTTCGGTTATGCTTCGGTAAATCCTTGGCTAATTGTCACAATGAATATTATGATTGTTATGGTTATTTCGTTATTTCCAATCCCTGGTGGTGTTGGTGGTGCCGAGTTAAGTTTTCAGCTCCTGTTTTCACCATTCGTTGAAAATTCAGCTACGCTGATTTTAGTCATTTTGATTTGGCGATTAATTACGTATTATTTTGGTATATTTGCTGGTATCATTGCATATATAATACCAGCGCGAAAAAATGTGAGGTAAGCGCATGGACAATGACACACGTCACACAAGTGATTTGAAACAAATCTTAAACCGACTCAGAGCGATGATCGATTCAACCGATAATGCCGTTCAAACGCGTCGCTTTGATGCATTTGGCATTGAGGCACTACAAGTTACTTATGACCAATTAACGCAAATATGGACTGTTCGAGAACATCGAGAGGTGCGACAATTCCAATTTGATGATATCGACCTCGTAGCGATTGAAATTTACGATGTGCTACATGATTTCAAACTAATTTATTAGGAGAGCACCAAGCAATTTTCTTAATTTAGCAAGGAGTGCGTTGACGACAATGAAACGTTTATTAAAATTAATTTCTAGTCCTAAAACATGGTGGCGACAAATAAAACGTACGATGGATACATCGGCACCAATTGTTTGGTTTTTTATTCTGAATGTGATGTTGGTTTGGCTGAAAATGTTTGCCGAATATCATATGAACTTTAACTTAGGGGCGGAAGGCGCAACACAGCAATTTTTGTTGTTTCTAAATCCAATTCCAACGGCTATTATATTTATTAGTATCGCCCTATATTTTCGTGGTGCATTGAGTTACTGGTTGGCGATTATTTTCAACTTAATTCAATCTGTTTGGCTGTTTGCAAACATGCTGTACTATCGAGAATTTTCTGATTTTCTATCGATGGGTATTTTAGGATCAGGGAGTTCGACCGGTAATAACTTGGGCAAATCTATCGCTGCGATTATTCATTGGACCGATTATTTGGTTTTCATAGACATCATTATTTTGATTGCTCTGGTTGTTTTTAAGCAGTTAACAATTGACCGCAAAGGTGTTCAGAAAAAATTTGCTATTTTGACAACATTGTTTGGTGTGATTTTAATGTTTGTTGACTATGGTATTGCATCGACGAACCGTTCAGGATTGTTGACGCGTTCGTTTGATAATAATTACATTGTTAAATATCTTGGGTTGAATGAGTATGTTGTGTTCAATGCAGTTCAAACTTATAATCAAACAGAAAGTCGGAAGCGTGCTAAACCAACCGATTTGGCTAAAGTTAAAAAATTTGTTGCAACACAAAAATTGCCAGATAATATTCAATACTATGGTACACAAAAAGGCAAAAATGTTTTTATGATTCACTTGGAATCATTCCAACAATTTTTGATTGATTATAAAGTTGACGGTCAAGAAGTAACGCCTAATTTAAATAAGTTTTATCATGACCAAAATACGTTGAGCTTTGATAATTTTTATAATCAAGTGGGGCAAGGTAAAACTTCTGATGCTGAAATGATGCAGGAAAATTCATTGTTTGGCTTAGCAACTGGTTCAGCAATGGTTAAATATGGCACCAATAATACGTTTGAGTCATTGCCGGCTATTTTGGGACAACGTGGTTATACGACGGCAGCCTTTCATGGCGATGTTGCCAGCTTTTGGAACAGAGATAATACCTACAAATCATTTGGTTACGACTATTTCTTTTCAAAATCTTACTATTCCAACGCTAATAAGGCGAACTATAACATTGGTTATGGGATGAAAGACAAAATATTCTTACGAGATAGTGCTCAGTACATTGAGCAACTGCCACAACCATTCTATGCAAAGTTAATCACGGTTACTAACCACTACCCATACGATTTAGATAAGCAAAACATTGATTTTCCGGCGACCAAAACAGGTGATAATACAGTTGACGGCTATGTTCAAACAGCTCATTATTTGGACCAATCTTTTGGCGAATTAATGACGTACCTTAAAAAAGTTGGACTCTATAATAATTCAGTGTTTGTGCTTTATGGTGACCATTATGGTATTTCTGAAAATCATCAACCAGCAATTGCGCAATTACTTGGAAAAGACAAAGTCACGAATTACGATTTAGCCAATTTCCAAAAGGTACCGTTTATGATTCATGCGACTGGTCTCAAAGGTGGTATTAATCACACTTATGGTGGTGAAATTGATATGATGCCAACTTTGTTGGACGTGTTAGGCGTGCCAGATGATGGGATGACTATGTTTGGGCAAGATATGCTATCGAGCAATTACAAAGGTAAAGTTGTTTTCCGAGATGGTGATTGGATAACGCCAAATTATACAAAGTTTAATAATCAATACTTTAATACGCAAACGGGAGAGCAGGTCACAGAAAGTGCCGATAAGCAACTGAAAAAGGTAGCCAAAACTATGTCAGCTTATGCGACAAAAGTGCTTGGCTATTCAGATGAGGTTATCACTGGTGATTTGCTGAGATTTGATACATCACGATCAGACTTCCATGCGGTAAACAAAAAAGATTATAATTACAAAAAGTCTGCTGGTTTAGCAGCCTTGAAAAAGGCACAAAAAAGTAATCCATCAAGTATTTTGGCACAAAATAAGGGCAAATCCACATTGAGCGATTATGTGACAGATGCACCTGAGTTAAAAAGTGACGATTCAGATAAGTAAAAAATGGCGAACAAGGTTCAACTAGAACATTTGTTCGTTTTTTGATATAATGAAATAAGATTGTCTCAAAAAATAGTGATACGGTGACGAAAAGAGAAAATAATATGATTGAACACCAAACAGATCATGAATTTGAAGTGGTCTCAAAATATCAGCCAACCGGTGATCAGCCGCAAGCCATCGAGCAGCTAGTCAGTGGTTTAAATAATAATGTAAAAGAACAAATTTTACTTGGTGCTACGGGCACAGGTAAGACATTTACTATTTCGAACGTCATTAAGAATGCGCAAAGGCCAACACTAGTTCTTAGCCATAATAAAACGTTAGCAGGCCAACTGTATAGCGAATTAAAAGAATTTTTTCCAAATAATGCTGTCGAATATTTTGTATCATATTATGATTATTATCAACCAGAAGCTTATGTACCAAGTTCCGATACTTTTATTGAAAAAGATTCCGCTGTCAATGATGAGATTGATAAATTACGTAACTCGGCAACAAGTGCGTTGTTAGAACGACGTGATACAATCGTGGTGGCTTCTGTCAGTTCGATTTTTGGATTGGGTGATCCACATCAGTATAAAGATCATGTCATTAGTTTGCGGGTAGGCAATGAGTACGGTCGTGACCAACTAATGCGTGACCTTATTGACGTTCAATTTACACGAAACGACATTGATTTTCATCGTGGCACTTTCCGAGTTCGTGGTGATGTCGTCGAAATTTTTCCAGCGTCACAGGATGAAATGGCGCTACGCGTAGAATTTTTTGGTGATGAGGTTGATCGTATCCGAGAAATTAATTCTTTAACAGGCGAAACAGTAGCAGAACGTGAGCATGTTGCCATTTTTCCAGCTAAGCATTTCATGACAGATGACGACCAAATGCGTGTTGCGCTTGAGGGTATTCGCCAAGAAATGAACGAACAAGTTGCAAAGTTTGAAAAAGAAGGTAAATTAATCGAAGCACAGCGCATTAAGCAACGTACTGAATATGATTTAGCCATGCTCGAAGAAATGGGATTTGTTGGTGGTATTGAAAACTATTCACGTTGGATGGATGGCCGTCAAGCCGGCGAGCCACCATTTACACTTCTTGACTTTTTCCCAGATGATTTTCTGATTGTGGTGGATGAAAGCCATGTGACAATGCCGCAGGTAAGGGGGATGTTTAATGGCGACAAGGCGCGTAAAGAAACATTGGTGAACTATGGTTTTCGATTACCAAGTGCATTAGATAATCGGCCACTAACATTACCAGAATTTGAGCAACATGTGAATCAAATCATTTACATGTCAGCCACACCGGGCGATTATGAAATGAACCGTGTAACACCTGATCATATCGCACAGCAAATTATTCGTCCCACTGGTCTGCTTGATCCAGAGGTTGAGGTACGTCCAGTTATGGGCCAAATTGATGATTTGGTGGGCGAAATTAATTTGCGATCGAAACGTGACGAACGCGTCTTCATTACGACGCTTACTAAGCGGATGGCAGAGGATTTAACTGATTACTTAAAAGATTTGGGCATTAAAGTTGCCTACTTACATGCTGACATCAAGACATTAGAGAGAACGGAAATTATTCGTGATTTACGTTTAGGGAAGTACGATGTTTTGATTGGCATTAACTTGTTACGTGAAGGTATTGACGTGCCTGAAGTGTCCTTAGTGGCAATTTTAGATGCGGACAAGGAAGGCTTTTTGCGTAATCCGCGCTCATTGATTCAAACTATTGGCCGTGCAGCACGTAACGAAAATGGTCATGTCATCATGTATGCCGATAAAATCACAGCGTCGATGGCAGAAGCAATGGCAGAAACTAGTCGACGTCGTGAGATACAAATGGCCTATAATGAAGCGCATGACATTACGCCAAAGACCATTAAAAAGGAAATTAGAGACCTTATTTCAATTACGCACGCTGCTGTTTCGGATGAAAAAGCAGTTGATTTGACGCAAGTGGCGTTTGATGATTTGCCAGCAGATGAGCAACAGGCTATTATTGATAATTTGACGGCACAAATGAAAGCAGCTGCTAAAGCGCTGGACTTTGAAGAAGCCGCGCAATTGCGTGATAGTGTCATGACATTAAAAACACGTGCTGGTCATTAACCAACACTATTTAAATTAATTTAAAGAGAAAAAGAATGGCAAAAACACAAATAGAAATTCGTGGTGCTCGGGCACATAATCTAAAAAACATTGATGTGGATATACCAAAAGATCGCTTGACTGTTGTCACTGGTTTGTCGGGATCTGGTAAATCGTCGTTGGCATTTGATACACTTTATGCTGAAGGCCAACGTCGCTACGTGGAAAGCTTAAGTTCTTACGCTCGCCAATTTTTAGGTCAAATGGATAAACCAGATGTCGATTCTATTGATGGACTATCACCGGCGATTTCGATTGATCAAAAAACAACCTCCAATAATCCCAGATCAACGGTTGGGACTGTCACAGAAATTAATGACTATTTTAGGCTATTATATGCACGAGTTGGACGTCCAGACGATCCGGCTGACGGCACAAAAATTATGTACACAATTGATCAAATGGTCAATGATGTACTTGAACAGTTGGCTGAGGGTAGCCGTTTACAGGTTTTTGCACCGATCATTCAGCATCAACGTGGCTCACACGCTTCAGCTTTTGATGTGATGCGTAAACAAGGCTACATTCGTGCCCGAGTTGATGGTAAATTGATTGAGTTAGACTCAGACAATATCACATTAGATAAAAATGTAGCACACGATATCGATGTAATGGTTGATCGTATCGTTTTACGTGGTAACTCACGTTCACGCTTATATGATTCAATTGAATCAGCAGTACGGCTCGCGGCTGGTCGCGTGACAATTGATGTCGTTTCACGAGATGAAAAAGCAGAAGCAATTGTTCTAAAGTATTCAGATCATTATCTTGGTGAATTAAAAGATTTTCGTGTTGGTCGATTAGAACCGCGACTATTTAGTTTTAATGCACCGCTAGGTGCTTGTGAATTTTGTCAAGGATTAGGTGTTACACGCGAAGTCGATACTGATTTGGTTATTCCGGATTCACAAAAGTCTCTCAATGACGGGGCTATCGTACCATGGAACCCAATTTCATCTAATTATTATCCTGAAATGCTAAAGCAGTTTGCTGAGCAATTCAAGATTGATATGAACAAACCATTTGAGAAATTAACCACTAAACAAAAAGCCCTTATCCTAAATGGTTCTGGTGACAAGGACTTTCATTTTCATTATGAAAATGATTTTGGTGGTGTTCGTGATGTGGATATACCATTCGAAGGTGTTATCAACAACATCACTCGACGGTTTAACGAAACTAATTCTGATTTTACACGAGACCAAATGGCCAACTACATGACAGAGTTGACTTGTAAATCTTGTGGTGGATACCGTTTGAACCCGGCAGCTTTATCAGTTAAAATTGCGGGTAAGCATATTGGTGAAGTTTCTGAAATGCCTGTTGACCAAGAACTTGATTTTTTTAATGGTATCAGCTTAGGTCAACAAGATACAGAAATTGCCGCGCCGATTATTAAAGAAATTAAAGATCGTTTGGGATTTTTGGAAAGTGTTGGCTTAAAGTATTTAACGCTTTCTCGTTCTGCTCGGACACTATCCGGTGGCGAGTCTCAGCGTATTCGCTTGGCTACGCAAATTGGTTCTAATTTATCTGGTGTGTTATATGTTTTAGATGAACCATCTATTGGACTGCACCAAAGGGATAATGACATGCTTTTGGCATCATTGCAACGTATGCGTGATTTAGGTAATACGTTAGTAGTTGTGGAACATGATGAGGACACAATGCGTGCTGCTGACTACCTGATTGATGTTGGCCCGGGTGCTGGTGAACTTGGTGGAAAAATTGTTGCCAGTGGCACACCGGCGATTGTAGAGGCCAATCCCAACTCCTTAACGGGGCAATATCTGTCCGGTAAAAAATATATTCCCGTGCCGATTAAGCGTCGATCAGGAAATGGTGAGTGCATTACCATTAAAGGCGCTAAAGAAAACAACCTTAAAAATGTCACCGTAAAGTTTCCTTTGGGGAAGTTTATTGCTGTTACTGGGGTGTCTGGATCAGGAAAGTCAACGTTAGTTAACACGATTTTAAAACGAGCCCTCAAGCAAAAACTAAACAATAATTCTGAAAAACCTGGTCGTTTTCGTGCCATTGATGGTGTTGAAAATATTGAACAAGTTGTTGACATTGATCAATCACCAATCGGGCGGACGCCTCGTTCAAATCCTGCTACGTATACCGGCGTATTTGATGATATTCGTGATTTGTTTGCACAGACAAATGAAGCAAAAATGCGTGGCTACAATAAGGGGCGGTTTTCATTCAATACCAAAGGGGGTCGTTGCGAAAATTGTCGTGGTGATGGTGTTATCAAAATTGAAATGAACTTTTTGCCAGATGTCTATGTGGCTTGTGAGGTATGTGGCGGCACACGTTATAATTCTGAAACACTTGAAGTGAGCTACAAAGGCAAAAATATTTCACAAGTGCTGAACATGACAGCAACTGAAGCCCTTGATTTTTTTGCGCCAATTCCTAAAATAGCCCGAAAGTTGCAAACTATTAACGATGTTGGCTTAGGCTATGTCACATTAGGTCAGTCAGCCACAACCCTTTCGGGTGGTGAAGCACAGAGAATGAAACTGGCATCTGAATTGCATCGTCGTACTAATGGTAAAACGATGTATATTTTGGATGAGCCAACCACAGGGCTTCACACAGACGATATTGCGCGGTTACTGCTAGTTCTTGAAAGATTGGTTGATGCTGGCAATACAGTGGTTGTGATCGAACATAATTTAGATGTCATTAAATCTGCTGATTGGCTGATTGATATGGGACCTGAAGGTGGCGCAGGTGGTGGTGAAGTACTAGTCACGGGAACACCTGAAAAGGTCATGAAAACAGCTCAGTCCTATACAGGGCGTTATCTCAAAACGATTATTGAACGTGATTTGGCTCGTGCTAAATAGTTGCATTCCTATTTAAATGTGGTATAGTTATTAATTGTAAGTAAGATTGCTAGAGTAATTAATGTCATAAGACACTAATTACTCCGTCCCTATTTGCAAAAAAACAAATTGGAGATCTCATACAATGACAGAAAAATTAGACATTGCTTCAGCGGCTCGCAAGTTGAAAAGTCCTAATATTAAGACGCGTAAACGTGCCTTAAAGGCAATTCACGACCTAGCCCGTCAAAAAACAGTTTCTAAGTAGCATCTAGTCGTCCTACAAAATTGTGGGGCGGCTTTTTGTGTTAAAATTAAGTTAGTTTTTGGAAAGGTGCAAAATATGAAACCTAAAATCGTGATTATTGGCGGTGGTTCTGGCTTGCCAGTTATCATCAAGCCATTGGTCAGAGAAGCGGTTGATTTATCAGCCATTGTGACTGTTGCTGATGATGGTGGTTCAAGTGGGCTGCTAAGAGATTACATTAATATTGTCCCACCTGGCGATATTCGTAATATTTTGGTGGCTATGGCCGATGTTGACCCAGAAATTTTGAAGCTATTACAGTACCGTTTTCACGCAGAAGATGCATTTTTCGCAGAACATGCTGTGGGTAATTTAATTATTGCTGCAATTACGGAAATGCAGGGTAATATTTTTGATGCGGTGCAACGTTTAGCAGCGTTTTTACGTGTGCGTGGACATGTCTATCCAGTTTCAAATGAGCCACTGGTTTTACATGCAGAGTTTAAAAATGGATCAACTTTAGCTGGTGAGTCTGAGATTACGCATGCGCATCAGACGATTGATCATGTCTGGGTTACCGGCGATGAACCGGGTGAGGAACCTAAGGCAGCACCAGAAGTTGTGACAGCAATCATGAACGCGGATATGGTAGTATATGGACCAGGAAGCTTGTTTACTTCGATTTTACCAAACGTTGTGGTGCCAGAAGTGAGACAGGCTCTCCAGCAAACATCAGCCAAACAAGTCTATATTGCTAACATTATGACGCAAAAAGGCGAAACAGATGCGTATACAGATGCACAACATTTGCTAGCCCTTAACGCACATATTGGTGCTCCCGTCGTTAACTATGTTGTTTCAAACAGTAAAAAGGTACCAGACGATTTCGTTGATTTTCAAAAATGGAATGAGATTTCGAAACAAGTTAAACTTGATGAACCAGCGGTCAAAGTTCAAGGGGCACAGCAAATTGCCGGCGATTTTTTGCAATTGCGTGATGCCGGTGCTTTTCATGATGGTCAAAAAATTGCTGATAAATTGATTGAAATTTTAGGAAAACGATAGATGTCTTACGCTGCTGAAGTAAAAAAAGAACTGACTGGTTTGATTGTTCATGGTGCTAACGCTAAAGCGGAGTTATCGGCACTTATGCGTATGAATGGTGTCAGTACACTTGGACTAGATCAAAGTATTCGTGTCCAGACGGAAAATGCTGCAATTGCTAGACGTATTTATACACTTTTAAAACAAAGTTATGCCAATGTTGAGGTCGAAGTAACAGTCAGTGACCATAATCATCTTTCTCGGCACAAGTCATACGGTGTGTTGCTGAAAAGCCAGATTGATGATGTACTAAATGATCTCGGTGTTGACCCCTTTGGGCTTCATCCGGAAATTCCGTCACGAATTTTAAATCAAGTCGATAAAAAAAGGTCATTTCTACGCGGCGCTTTTTTAGCGACAGGTTCTGTAAATTCGCCCGAAAAAGCAAATTATCATTTAGAAATCTATACAACGCATGAAGAACTAGGCGAGCAACTTTTGGTGATGATGTCCGGGTTTGATTTGCCAGCCAAAATGACTGATCGCGGTAATGGCTTTATTGTCTATTTGAAACGTGCTGAAAAAATTGTTGATTTTTTACAAACCATTGGTGCGACACAATCAATGTTACGCTTTGAAGACATTAGAATGATGCGCGATATGCGAAATTCGGTGAATCGGTTGGTTAATGCTGAAACGGCTAACATGCAAAAAACGGCGATTGCCGCTAATAAACAAGTATCGCAGATTCAGATGATCGCAAAGCAAATTGGTGGTTTGGACTTTCTACCACAAAAACTGCGCGAAGTGGCACAAGCAAGACTAGATCATCCTGATGAATCACTAGCTGAACTTGGTGATATATTAGAAATTAGTAAATCAGGCGTTAATCATCGTATGCGAAAATTAAAGCAATTGGCAGAAATGATTGAAGCTGGTGAAACCTATGATTTAACGAAATTGTAAATTTTTAGCACTCGCGTCGTTAATGTGCTAAAATAATAATAAGTTAATTATTTGAATTAACCAAGCTAAGATACGAGGTAAAATTTATGTGGCCCGGAGTTATTGAACAAACTGCAAATGGACGTGAAAACTATGATTTGCCATCACGTTTATTAAAAGATCGTATTATTTTGGTGCAAGGAGAGGTCGAAGACAGTATGGCGACATCTATTGTTGCTCAGTTGCTGTTTTTGGAGGCTCAAGATCCAAATAAAGAAATTTCGATGTATATTAATTCACCCGGCGGTTCTGTAACAGCTGGATTATCAATCACCGACACGATGAACTTTATTAAAGCACCTGTGACAACTATTGTGATGGGACTCGCAGCTTCGATGGGGACTATAATTGCTGCTTCAGGTGAAAAGGGTCATCGTTATATGCTGCCTAATGCTGAGTACTTAATTCATCAACCAATGGGTGGTGCTGCCGGCGGTACGCAACAGACCGACATGGCGATTATTGCTGAGCAATTGACCAAAACACGTGCAAAATTGAACAAAATTTTGGCTGATGCTTCTGGTAAGGATTTGGATCAAATCGCGCACGATACTGAACGTGATAACTGGATGAGTGCCGAAGAGACATTGGAATACGGTTTTATTGACGGTATTTTAACAAAGTCTGGTGATAAGCCTATCTCAAAATAAAAACAACCGAGAGGTTGTTTTTTAATGCAGAAAAAAAGCAGCTTCATCACGGCTGCTTTCATGAATTTAGATGTTGCGGGCATCTAAAAAATTCGAAGGAGAGTCATCTAGCGATGACGTTATTTAGGAGAGTTTCCAGCGCGTGTTGCTCTGGAATATCTATAATATTACAGCTTAATTGTGAATAAAGTGTGTTTTTAGTTTAAGCATTTTGAGAACAAATTATGAGAAAAAATAGATGCGTGATAATTAAATGTCGTGCTTTCATTAGTGAAATAGGGTACAATGTAAGTGTAATAAAATTTTGGAGGAACTCATGAAGATTTTTGCTTACGGTATTCGTGATGATGAAAAGCCATCACTTGAAGAATGGAAAGCTGCTAACCCAGAGGTTGAAGTTGACTATACACAAGATTTGTTGACACCTGAAACAGCTAAATTAGCTGAAGGGGCTGATTCAGCTGTTGTTTATCAACAATTGGATTATACTCGTGAAACATTGACTGCTTTAGCTAATGTTGGTGTTACTAACTTATCTTTGCGTAATGTTGGAACAGATAACATTGATTTTGATGCTGCGCGTGAATTCAATTTTAATATTTCAAATGTCCCAGTTTATTCACCAAATGCAATTGCTGAACATTCAATGATTCAATTGTCACGTTTGCTACGTCGTACAAAAGCTTTGGATGCAAAGATCGCTAAGCATGATTTGCGTTGGGCACCAACAATTGGTCGCGAAATGCGTATGCAAACTGTTGGCGTTATTGGTACAGGCCATATTGGCCGTGTTGCCATTAACATTTTAAAGGGATTCGGCGCAAAAGTGATTGCCTACGACAAGTTCCCAAATGCTGAATTGCAAGCTGAAGGTTTGTATGTTGACACACTTGATGAATTGTATGCGCAAGCAGACGCCATTTCACTTTACGTGCCAGGTGTTCCTGAAAATCATCATTTGATTAACGCTGATGCGATTTCAAAGATGAAAGATGGTGTTGTTATCATGAACGCTGCTCGTGGTAATTTGATGGACATTGATGCCGTGATTGATGGTTTGAATTCTGGTAAAATTTCTGATTTTGGTATGGATGTTTACGAAAACGAAGTTGGTTTGTTCAATGAAGATTGGTCAGACAAGGAATTCCCAGATCCAAAGATTGCTGATTTGATTGCACGCGAAAATGTTTTGGTTACACCACATACAGCTTTCTATACAACAAAGGCTGTCTTAGAAATGGTTCACCAATCATTCGATGCCGCGGTTGCATTTGCAAAAGGTGAAACACCAGCCATTGCAGTTAAATATTAATTGAACGTATTTTACAAACATAAAACTGTTAAATTCCCAGACTAGACATCTGGGAATTTTTATGCGGGGTACTTGTGAAATGATAATCAAGTGATATAATTGTTAGTGTAATATATTTATGTGCTGTGTTGTTGAGATAGTGGGAGACATCACAAGCGTTGGAAAGAGGAAATTTGATATGACTATCAAAGCAGACGGCCAGAAATGGTCATCAAAAGCGTCGCAGGAAGTTCGGAATGAGGCTTATGCACGCAAAGCAAAAGAAAATGCGCCCGTGGCCTTTAGTGGTCAAACTAATTTACATTTAAAGGATTTTTTCTTTAAAGTATTATCAGGATCAGCTCAGGGAATTTTGATTGGTGTTTTGCCATCGGCTGTGATGAAATACATTATTCAATATTCAGGTTTAGGCACAACTGCTTTTGGTGCTAACTTGAGCGCTATTCTAACTTTATTTACATCGTTGATTCCATTTTTAATTGGTATGGCTGTTGCTTTACAATTTAAGATGAAGAGCTTGGATGTTGGTGTTGTGGCTATTGCAACAGCGGTTGCATCTGGTTCAATCAAATGGGCAGTTGCGCCAGCAGGGTTTGTTAACCCAGTAACTGGTTTGAAATCAGTGCGCCAGCAAACATTTACATTGCCAGTGGTGCTGGTGATGTTATCAATGCTATGATTGTGTCTGCGATTGCTGTCTTTGTGACATGGTTAGTAGCCCGCTATTTGAAAGGATTTGGTTCAGTTGCAATTATTTTGAGCCCAATTATTGTTGGCGGTGGTGTTGGATTAATTGGTAAATCTATTGCACCTTATGTTGGTGATATTACGACTTGGATTGGTAACTTGGTGGAAACATTTACAAAGTTAGCGCCAATCCCAATGGCAATGTTGATTGCTATGGCGTTTGCAATTATCATTATCACACCTGTGTCAACTGTTGGTATTGCCTTGGCAATTAGTTTGTCTGGTATTGGTTCAGGTGCCGCAGCGATGGGTGTTGTGGCAACGACTATCGTCTTGCTAATTAATTCTTGGAAGGTGAATAAGCCCGGTGTAACGGTTGCGATTGCTTTGGGTGCTATGAAAGGTATGATGCCTTCTGTATTTGCTAAGCCTGTAACAATGTTGCCATTCTTATTGACGGCCGCAATTTCAGGTATTCCAGTGGCACTATTTAATATTCAAGGAACACCAACAACTGCTGGATTTGGTTACATTGGTTTGGTTTCTCCAATTCAGTCAATGGTTAAAGATGCTGCAGTGCCATCTTCAGTGATGAATAACTTCATCAATCCATTTGTGGCGATTATTGCATGGTTAGTCATTCCAGTCATTGCAGGGCTCATTGCACAATTTGTTTTCAGTAAGTTATTGAAATTATATACACCAATGGATTTCCAACAAGACTTGTAATTTATAATAAAAAATACATTGGCATAACAAAGCCATTGTATTTTGGGGTTATAGTATAGAGGGAGTACGGCTGGTTCGCAATCAGCAAACACGGGTTCGATTCCCGTTAGCTCCAATTAACATTTCATGGCGTTGCATAGGTTTCAAAAACCTTGATGTAGCGCTTTTTCTTATGAAAAACGTTGCACTGTATTTCATAGCATTTCACACAAAATGGGAAACTTTTAGGGAAACATTTTAAATACGCAAGTAGGCAGTGTAACGGCGTTTGAGCCGTTTTTTGGTGCAAATAATTGCCAACAATGTACAAATTATATTTATCCCAATGAGTATAAGCCGATTTTTATATCCATGCATTGGCCTTTTTATAAATACCTGTATCTAAATTATGGGTAGTATATTCTAATAATAAAGCATATAAGTAATCAAGGTCAGAGTGGCGCATTTTAGTCGCTCACACTTGATGTCTTAATAAGTGTATACTTGCCTAAAACAGGAGATTGTACTTTATGGTTACAGTTGGAGAAGCTTACAGAGTAATTAATAATTTTTGCTCATAAGTCAATAATTCGGACTATTTTTTATCTAGGGCTGAACTGATTAGGCAACTTTTATTTTTTGATTGGCAAGACTGATTCTTTCGTTGTTGAACCAATGAATATACTTGGACACATCTAAAATTAGATGTGCAATCGATGGAAACCGGAATTGATAAATCATTTCACGCTTTAATAGGGAGTGAAAACTTTCAATTTTGGCATTATCATATGGATGTCCTAGTTTTGAATACGAATGATCAATTTTATGTCGCTTTAACAAATTTTCAAAGCCAAAACTAGTGAACTGACTGCCCATATCAGTATGTAAATAATTTGGTTTTTTATCAGTTGACAGCGATCTTTGTAGTGTTGTAACTACCAATTTGGTATCCATCGTGGCACTGATTTGATGGGCTAATATCTTACGCGTTTGTAACTCTAAAACTGACGCTAAATAGACCCACTGACCATTACTCAACTTTAAATAAGTGATGTCCATGCTCCAAGCGTTGGCTTCGGGTGAATGCCTGATTAAGTTGGGACGTTGACGATAATCAACAGTTGTCGTTGGTTTGTTAAATCGACGACTCATGACAGAGTATATGCCAGCTTCTCGCATTAAACGACG